>JAYVYV010000054.1:0-15049 GCA_043783985.1 Acidobacteriota bacterium
TCCCGACCTTTGTCGCGTGAATCGTCAGGTCGCCGGCCACCGCTTCGATCTGCGCCGTCACCAGATCAGCCGGCAGCGCCAGCGTTTCCTCGATGCCCCTGGTGCTCTGGGCGGTGATGGCCGTGATCGCGCTCGCGCCGTACAGCCCGAACGCCGCGAACGTTTTCAGGTCGGCCTGAATGCCGGCTCCGGCGCTCGAGTCGCTGCCCGCAATTGTCAGCGCTGTACGCATACGCTAAGATCCGCGTTCATGTATCCCACATTGCTCGACACGATGACGGCCCGGGCTGATTCGCGCCTTCGGACGGCCGAACACATCGGCGCGGTCCTGTTCGTGACGATTCTGACGGCGGCCGCGGCGCAGGTCAGCATTCCGCTGCCGTTCACCCCGGTGCCGTTCACGTTTCAGCCGATGGTGGTGTTGCTCGGCGCGGCCGTCCTCGGCCCGCGGCTCGGCATGTCGAGCCAGATTCTGTACCTCGCGCTCGGCGTCGCCGGTCTGCCGGTGTTCGCCGCGTCGCCGATCCTCCCCCAGGGCGCCGGCCGTCTGCTCGGCCCGACCGGCGGCTACCTGATGGCGTATCCGTTCGCCGCGTTCGCCGCCGGCTGGCTCGCGCAGCGCGGATTCGATCGCCGCTATGCCACCGCCGTTCTGGCGATGGCGTGCGGCCTCGCCATCGTGTTCACGGGCGGGATCCTCTGGCTGACGATCGCTTCGAGGCCGCCGATGGGTCTGTCCGGCGCGCTTGCCGCCGGCTTCATGCCGTTTATCATCCCCGATCTGCTGAAGCTGCTCGCCGCGGCGGCCGTCATGCCGGGAATGTGGCGCATTACGGGTTCGGCTTCGCGCTAGCCCGTCCGAACACCAGCAGGAACACGAACGGCGGGAAATCCTCCCGCTTGATCAGCTGCAGCCCCGCGGCGCGCGCCGCCGCGATCACCGTTTTCGGATCGACGCGGTGATCCGCCCTGGGCCCCGGGCCGCCGTCGCCCGGTGTCCAGTCGACAATCCCGAGCCGCCCCTGCGGCTTGAGCGACTGGGCGACGTTGCGCAGCAGCGTCACCACCAGAGTGGGATCGTCCGGATCGTCCATCTCGTGAAACGCGTCGGAGATGAGCGCCGCGTCGAGCCCCGGCGGGAGGTGCGGATCGCTCGGCGTGCCGAGCACTGTGTGCACGTTCGTGAGGTTCTGGCTCTGCATGCGCCGGCTGATCCCGTCGAGCATCGCCGGCTGGATGTCTTCGGCATACACCCGCCCGTTGGGGCCGACGCGCTCGGCCAGTTGCAGCGTGAACCAGCCGCCGGCGGCGCCGAGCTCGGCGACCTTCGATCCTTCCGCCACGCCGATCGCGTCCATGATCTGGTCCGGCTTCTGCCACTGCTCGCGATCCGGCGCCTCGAGCAGCCCGAGATCCTGCGTGCCGAACAAACGGCCGTTGGGCTTTGGCTGTTGATCGGGTACGGCAGGCAGGGCAGGCACGGCGGGTAGGGCGGGCATGGCCGGTAGGGCAAGCAGGGGTGGCGACGGCGCAAAGATCGGCAGGCACACGGCCAGCGCGATAGCGGTTCGACCCACACGACGCACTCGTCTCAGCTCTCCCACCGGCCCTCGGCTTCCCTCGCGTCAGTATACTGGGGTCGGTATGTTGCCCTCATTCTTCGACAGCGTGTTGCAGCTCGTCGTACGGACGTCGACCGATCTGCCGCCCGATGTGCGCGCCGCGATGAAGCACGCGCTGGTCGCCGAACCGCCGGCCACGCGCTCCTCGCAGGCGCTGACGATCATCGCGCAGAACATCGACCTGGCGTCCGACGGCGAGGGCGCGATCTGCCAGGACACCGGCATGCCGACCTTCGAGGTGAAGACGCCCGTGGGCGCGAACCAGATCTGGATGCGCCAGCAGATTCGCGAGGCCGTCGCCGAGGCGACGCGCCGCGGCAAGCTGCGGCCGAACTCGGTTGATTCGATCACCGGGGCCAACTCCGGCGACAACCTCGGCCCGGGCACGCCGATCATCCACTTCGATCAGTGGGAGCGCGACGCGATCGAGATCAAGCTGATCCTGAAAGGCGGAGGCTGCGAGAACACGAACGCGCAGTACGCGCTGCCGGTGGAGCTGGCGCACCTCGGGCGCGCCGATCGCACGCTCGACGGCGTGAGGAAGTGCATCCTGCATGCGGTCTGGCAGGCGCAGGGCAAGGGCTGCGCGCCGGGCGCCGTCGGCGTCTGCGTCGGCGGCGATCGCACGTCGGGCTACACCCACGCGAAGGAGCAGTTGTTCCGCACGCTCGACGACATCAACCCCGACCCGCGGCTCGCCGAGGTCGAAGCGGCGATCATGGCGACGGTCAACGACCTCGAGATCGGCACGATGGGCTTCGGGGGCAAGGTGACGCTCATCGGCTGCAAGATCGGCGCGCTCAACCGTCTGCCGGCGAGCTTCTTCGTCTCCGTCGCCTACGACTGCTGGGCCTTCCGGCGCCTCGGCGTCGAGCTCGACGCGACGACCGGCGCCATCGACACGTGGCTCTACCGCGATCCGTCGAACCCGATCATACCGATGCTCGATCAAGCCGGTTTCATGCGCACGGGAAACGAGGTCGCGCTGAAGGCGCCGATCAGCGAGGCCGACGTGCGCGCGCTGAAGGTCGGCGACGTCGTGATGATCTCGGGACGCATGTTCACGGGGCGCGACGCGGTCCATTCGTATCTCATGAAGCACGAGCCGCCGGTCGACCTGCGCGGTTCGGTCCTGTACCACTGCGGGCCGGTCGTCGTGAAGGAGCCAGGGGCAGGAGAGGGCGGCTGGCGCGTGACCGCCGCCGGGCCGACGACCAGCATTCGCGAGGAGCCGTATCAGGGCGACATCATCACACGCTACGGCGTGCGCGTCGTCATCGGCAAAGGCGGCATGGGCGCGAAGACGCTCGCGGCGCTGAAGGAACACGGTGCGGTATACCTGAACGCGATCGGCGGCGCGGCGCAGTTCTACGCGCGCACGATCAAAAAAGTGGACGCGGTGTCGCTGCTCGAGTTCGGCACGCCCGAGGCGATGTGGCACCTCGAGGTGGAAGACTTCCCGGCGATCGTCACGATGGACGCGCACGGCAACAGCCTGCACAAGGACATAGAACACGCCTCGGGCGCGCAGCTGGAAGCCCTCGGGGTGTAGAGGGCTCAGGGCTCAGGGCTCAGGGCAAAAGAAAGAACGCAGAGCCCGCAGAGAAACCCTTGCTTAAGCCCTCAGCCCTTCATCGCGGCCCTCAGCCCTTGCGCGCCCCGAAGTCTTTGAGCGCGGGTCGTGCGTAGCCATGCTCCATCGCCGCGACGTCGAGATCGGTCGTCTCGATGTCCGAGATCGACACCAGCGGAAACGGCGACAGCTCGGGCACGTCGATCGTTTTCAGGTAGGCGCCGCAGCCGGCGCAGAGCTCGATCCGCCGATCCTTCCGTTCTTCGTCCGGTGCGGCGGTGACGAAGCCGTCGCCGCTTTCCCCGCAGTAGATGCACGCGTAAGTGGTCAGCTCCCAGGCGCACGAACAGAACGAGCAGCGCAGCGTGCGGTGGCCGCCGGCGACCTCGCTGACCGCCGGCCACGATCCGCATGCCGGACAGTAACCATGATGCCACGCCTCGAGCGCGTGCCGCAGATCTCCTGCGCCGGGTGTGCCCAGCACCATACGCTGCAGCGCGTGCGCGAACGGGCTGACGGCGAGCTCGGCGACCAGCCACACGAGGTCCGGGGACAGCCCGCGATGGAGCGCGCCGGTGCGGAGCGCCGCCTGATTGCGGTTGAGCGAGGCGGTGAGGAGCGACCCCGCGTCCAGTGTTCCACTGTCGATCGCCTGCCGGATGTGCGTCGCCGCTTCGCCGGCGCCGCCGCTGGCCAGCGCGTCGCACAGCTGCAGCAGCGTGGGAACGAGGACCGGGACTGGCAGCGGAACCGGCTCGCCGGCCAGCGCCGGCACGCCGCGGGCGAGCTTGGCGCCGAGATACCTGGGTGGCAGAGATAACCTCGGCAGGCGGCCGCCGTCCAGGGCCGTGGCCAGGTCGATCAGGCGGGTCAGCAGCTCCCGTTGAAGAGCCAGCGCCGGCTCGAGATCGGGCCTGATCTGCCGGAGGAGCTGCCAGCGGCGCCGGGCCGAATCGAGCAAATGTTCCCCGGAAAACGTCTGAATCGTCACGTACGGCATACAGCGGATACGCAGTATACCAACCGCGATCTTGGTATAATGAGGCCATGATTAACGTTTCAGAAACGGCGGCATCGAAGATCAACGAGCTGCTGGCCGAAGAAAACAAAGCCAACAGCGGGCTGCGGGTATTCGTTCAGGGCGGCGGCTGCTCCGGCTTCCAGTACGGCCTGATGATCGAAGAGAACGGCCAGGGTTCCGCCGACCAGGTCTTCGAATCTCACGGCGTCAAGCTGTTCGTCGACCCGATCAGCATCCGTTACCTGAAGGGCGCCGAAGTCGACTTCGTCGACACGATCACCGGCGGCGGATTCACGATCAAAAATCCCCAGGCGACGTCGACGTGCGGCTGCGGTTCGTCCTTCTCGGTGGACTAACCACGTGAAATTGGTAACTGGGTACGTTGGTGAGTTGGTAAATTCAATTACCAGCTGACCAAGTCACCAACTTACCAATCTCATGGACCGCCCGCTTCCCGACCTCTCCTCCCTGCGACCCGCAGGGAGCAAACGCTCGACCAAACGCGATCGCGTGCTCGAGGTCTTCCTGCGTCAGGCGGGCCACGTCAGCGCAGACGATCTGTTCGATCTGGTCCGCCGCGAGGCGGCGGGGATGGGTCGCGCGACGGTCTATCGGACGCTGCAATGGATGGTCGGCGCCGGCATCGCGCGCAAGGTCAACTTCGGCGAAGGGCGGTCGCGCTTCGAGCCGTCCTACCGCCACCCACGCCACTTCCACCTGATCTGCACCACCTGCCATTCATCCTCCGAGTTCCTGAGCTCCGACGTCGAAGCGCTGCTGGAAGAAATCGCGGCCGCGCGCCAGTTCACGACGACCCAGTCCACGGTGCAAATCGCCGGGATCTGCGATCAGTGCAGCAGCGGCCGCCGGACGCCGGCGATCGACGGCGCGACCACCGAGATGGTGTTCGCGCGAGACGCGCTCCGCATGGCGATCGCCACCGAGCGGAGCGGCCTCGACTTCTACACGCGGGCGGCCCGGCTCACCAAGGATCCGCGCGGCCGCACGGTGTTCCAGAAGCTCGCCGCCGAAGAGGGCGAGCACCTCGCGACCCTCGAGAAACGGTACGGCGAGCTGCTCGCCGGTGACGCGCAGCTCGAGTCGCGGCCGACGTTCCTGTTCTTCAAAGGAGCCGCCAGCGGCCTGTTCGCCGAGGGGGCCAAGCAGCTGCGCCAGGGCGTGAACGATCAGGAAGCGCTGCTCATCGGCATCAAGTGCGAGCGCGGCTCGCACAAGTTCTTCAAGAAATACGGCGAGCGGTTCGAAGACTCCGAGGGCAAGCAGGTGTTTCTCGAATTCGCCGCAGAAGAACGCGCGCACCTCGATCTGCTGATCCGGGAGTATCGCGCGCTGCGCGGCCGCCAGAGCCGGAAACCGCGACGCGGGGCGTCGAGCCGCGCGGGAAAGCGCCGATGATCGACCTTCACACCCACACCACCGCGTCGGACGGACGCTGCAGCGCGTCCGAGCTCGTCTCGCGCGCCGCCGCCGCGGGCGTGACGGTGCTCAGCGTGACCGACCACGACACGGTCGATGCCTGCGACGCGGCCGGGCGGGCGTGCGCCGGCTGCGGCATCACCTTCGTACCCGGCATCGAGATCACCGCCGTGCGCGACGACGTGGACGTCCATGTCCTCGGCTATTTCTTCGACCCGCTGTCGCCGGGTTTGCGCGTGTTCCTCGCCGCGCAGCGCCAGCGCCGCCTCGATCGCGTCGGCCGGATCATCGTGCTCCTGGGAACGCTCGGCCTGCGGCTGGACGCCGACGCCATTCTGCGTCCGGCCATCGATCGGCCGGGGACGTCGATCGGACGCCCGGCGATTGCGCGCGCGCTCGTGTCGGCCGGCTACGTGAAGAACTCGAACGAGGCGTTTGCGGCGTGGCTGTCGCGCGGCCGGCCCGCGTTCGTCGCGCGCGAGGGGGCGACGCCGGAGCACGTCATCGCCCAGATTCACGGCGCGGGCGGCGTCGCGTCGGCGGCGCATCCGGGGCTGCTTCGACGCGACGCATGGCTCGCCGGCTTCGCCGCGTCGGGTCTCGACGCGATCGAGGCGTATCACACCAATCACGACGAGGAAGCAACCGGGCGCTACCGCTCCATCGCGCATCGTCTCGGGCTGGGCCTCTCCGGCGGATCCGACTATCACGCCGACGACTCGCACGGCTCGGCGCATCCGGGCAGCGTGTCGCTGCCGACCGACGCCTTCGATCAGCTGCGCGAGCGCGCGACGAGCCGCGCCGTCGCGTCGGGCGCCAGGACCTCTTCGTAACACAACACGTCGAAGCCGTCGAACAGTTCTCGCAGTTCTCCCGGCTCGAGCAGGTGCTCGGGCGAGGTCGGCGGCCGGCCGAGCGCGCGCTGCTTCGTGGTGAACGTTTCGTAGAGGACGACGCCTCCCGGCGCGATCGCCGCCCGTAGATCCGGAAAGAGATCGCGCTGCAGGTAGCGGCTGACGAGGACGAGATCGAATCGGCCGCGCGGCAGCGGATGCTGCGTGAGATCGGCGCACCACCCGTTCACGTGCAACCCTTCGCGCTGTCCCGCGGCCATCGCCTCGCGCACCGCCTCGACGTTCACATCGACGCCGAACGTCTTGAACCCGGCGCGCGCCAGCGCCACGGCGTGGCGGCCGCGGCCCATCGCGACGTCGAGCGCGCGCGCATGTCCGCCGCGCTCGCGCGCAATCCGACCGATCCATTCGACGATGAAGGGGGAAGGTGACATAATTCACGAACGTTCTCTTGGCTCAAGCACTCCTGACCGGCGTTGTCCTCGGCCTGACCGGACTCGTGACGACCACAGTCTTCGGTCTGCGTGGCACCGACGTCTCACGCCACATCTCGTACGGCATCTTCTCGACGCTCATCACCCTGTTCGCGCACTCGATGATGATGTTCTATCTCATCGGGAAGGGAAAGTCCGTCAAGGACGCCATGGCGGAGCATCACGTCGCGGGCGACTACCACCGCCGGATTGCGGCGGCGCGCAAGCCGGTGTTCTCCATCGGCACGCTCGCGATGGCGGTCACGATGGTGACGGCGCTCGTCGGCGCCAGCGTCGACACCGGCGTGCTGCCGCCGATGGTCCACGCGCTGATCGCCTACGGCGCCATCGTCTGTAATGTGGCCGCCGTGAAGATCGAGATCGCCGCCCTCACCGCCGCCGCCAGAATCGTCGACGAGGTCAACCGCCAGATCCAGTCGTGACGGCCGCGGTTCTGGAGTTCGCCGGCGCGTCCAAGGAGTACCGGGGGCTGCGCCCGCTCCGCATCGCCGATCTGCGCGTCGCCTCCGCCGATCGCGTGGCCATCCTCGGGCTCGATCAGGCGTCGGCCGAAGTGTTCGTCAACCTCGCGACCGGTGCGACGCTGCCCGACGCGGGCGACGTCAGCATTTTCGGCCGTTCGACGAAGGCGATCGACGACAGCGCGGACTGGCTCGCCACCGTCGACCGTTTCGGCATCGTCAGCGAACGTGCGGTGTTGCTGGAAGCGCTCACGGTGATCCAGAACCTGGCGATGCCGTTCACGCTGGAGATCGAACCGCCGCCCGCCGGCGTGCGGGCGCGCGCCGAGATGCTGGCGCGCGAGGCGGGGCTGCCCGAGACGTCGTGGAACAGGCCCGTCGCCGAGCTCGGCGCGGCGGGGTGGCTGCGGGTCCGGTTCGGCCGCGCCATCGCCCTGGATCCGGCGATCCTGCTGCTGGAGCACGCCAGCGCCCGGCTTCCGCGCGAGGACGTCGCCGCGCTTGGCGGCCACATCCGCGCCGCAGCCGTGCGGCGCGGGATCGCGCTGGTGGCCGCCACGGGCGACGAAGTGTTTGCGAAGGCAGTGGCGGAACGGGTCCTCACCCTCGAGCCGGCGACAGGGCGCCTCAAGGAGCCGCGCCGCCGCTGGTTCGGCATCGGCTCGTCGTAGCCCGTTGTGCGCCGCCGGGCGAAGGCGGCTAGAATGTGACCGCGAAAAGGAGATCGCTTATGAAAATCAGCAAGCAGCTCGTGCTCCCCCTACTCGTGATGGTCGCCGGGCTCGGCGTCTTCGCCAGTGCACAGTCCAAGAAAGGGGCGATGAAGGCGAAAGCGGGAACCGCGAAGGTGTTCTTCATCGAGCCGAAGAACGGCGCGATGGTCACCAGCCCGGTCCACATGAAGTTCGGTTCCTCGGGAACCGAGATCTCGCCGGTGCCTGCGGGCGACGTCAAGACGGCCCGCCCCGGAATGAGCCACTACCACGTCGGCGTCGGCGTCAGCTGTCTCCCCGCCGGCAAGAACATCGTGAAGGGAACCCCCTCGTGGGTGCATTTCGGCGACGGGAAGTCGGAGATCGACATGCAGCTCACCCCGGGCAGACACCGGCTCGCCCTGCAGCTGGGCGACGACCTGCACAACACGCTTCCCGGCGCCTGTCAGATGATTACGGTGAACGTGAAGTAAAGTTCCGACTACGGATGAGCGTCGCGCGGCGGGCGAGACGTCTGCCCTGGGGCAGACCTTTGTACATGCTGCGTATCTCGTTTCACCTTTCGGCGGCCGAGCTTCCACGGCTCGGTCGCAAACCCGCCAAATCCGTCGAGGCGTGTTGGAACGGAATTTGATGTCTGAAAGTCTTGAGGCACACGTACGTGCTCGAGGAGACTCGGATGTCGAGCGGCACCATCAAGAGACTCGTCCGCGACAGAGGATTTGGGTTCATCCGCGACGAAGGCGGACAGGAGTGGTTCTTCCACCGAAGCTCTGTCCACGGCAGCTTCGATTCATTGAATGAAGGGCAGCGCGTCAGCTTCGACGAAGAGCCATCGGCCAAAGGGCCGCGAGCCGGCAACGTCCGCGGCGACGAGTAGGGCGAGCGCCTCTACTCTCGTTCTTTTCGACATAGACGGTACTCTTGTACTCACCGGCGGCGCCGGCGGCCGCGCGATGTCGTTGGCCTTCGAAGAAGTTTTTGGCGTGGCGGATGCGTTCCAGGGCATTCCGATGGCTGGCCGCACCGACGCGTGGATTCTCGACGACGCGGCAGCCGCGCGCGGCATCCCGGCCGATTCGCCCGATCGCACCCGCTTCCGCGACGCGTACCTGCGACATCTCGCAATCGAACTGAAGAAGCCCGGGGTGGCGCGCAAGGGCCTGATGCCCGGTGTCCGCCAGCTGCTCGACGCGCTCGCGGCGCGAGACGACGCGTATGTCGCGCTGCTCACCGGCAACTACGAGGCGGGCGCGCGCCTGAAACTCGAATACTTCGATCTCTGGAAGTACTTTCCGTGCGGTGCATTCGGCGACGCGGCGCCGCATCGCAACGTGCTCGTGCCCAGGGCGCTCACGCGCATCACGGCGTTGGGCGGCCCCTCGTTCGCCGCGGCGGATGCCGTCGTCATCGGCGACACGCCGCTCGACGTCGAATGCGCCGCGCATGTGGGCGCGCGATCGCTGGCGGTCGCGACGGGAAGCCATACCGTCGCCGAGCTCCGCGCCGCAGGAGCAGACGACGTTCTGTCGGACCTGGCAGACACGGACGAGGTCCTCCGCGTATTGCGGATCGCGGATTGAGGATTGAGGATTGCGGAGTGGCGGAAGCGCCTGGGAGTCGAACCCAGCCTCCCCGTGTTAACGGGGAGCGACCGATTTTGAAGACCGGGAGGACCACCGGGCCCCGTTCGCTTCCAAAATTGCCGGATTGCGGATTGGATTGCCGATCGATTGAGGATTTTCGTCGCGTAGGGCGAACGGCGGATTACGATTGGCAGTGGATTCTGAGCCCTCGATCCAATCCGCAATCCTCAATCCTCAATGAGATCATGCGTCGATGAGGCGAACGTCGCCGGCGCGCGGTCCCTTCTGGGAATCTTCAGGAGTAAACTCGACCGTCTGACCTTCCCGAAGCAACTCGAACACCGCACCGCGGACGGAGCTGCGGTGGAAAAAGTGTTCAATCCCGCCGTCGTCGCGAATGAACCCGAATCCCTTATCGATTAAGAGCCTTGCAATAGTCCCGGTTGGCATAGGTCGAACCCCTCCCGTTGCGAAGAGTCTGTCCAGCGATTGGTAGAGCTTGGAAACGGGGCCAGTCTAGGCAAGTACCGTCGCGGAAGTCAAGCAACGAGCGTCCTTTAGCGGAAGGATCTGACGCTGGACACCTGCCAGGTTTCGACCTCTTCCTCGTCGCCATCCTCGTCGTCGTCGCCCTCGTCATCCTCGTCGAAATCGTCGTCGTCTTCATCCGGGTCGTCGACAGGGTGTTCAAGGACGTGATCGTGGGGCATGGCGTGACCTATGACGCCGGCTCGACGGCTGGCGCCGCCGCGGCTGCTGCTGGGGTCTGCGTCGCGGGAGCGGCTGCAGGTACCGTCGCCGCAACGGGCTTGGGCGGCGGATACGTCGTCCAGAAGTGACGTCCGCATTTATTGCAGACCCAGAATTGGTCGGGAGTCCAGGGCATCCCAGGACCGGGGTCCCGCATCTCCATGTCAGCGCCGCAGCGCTGACAGCGGATGTGGAGGTCGGCATCGCTCATCCCGCCGATTCTATAACATGGCGTTCGTGATCCCTGCCATCGTCCTCGCGGCCGGCCGATCGTCCCGGATGGGGCGCGCCAAGGCGACGCTCCCAGCCGGCGACGGCCACACCTTCCTCACGCGCATCGTCGGGACGTTCCTCGACGCGGGGGTGGACGATGTGATTGTGGTGGTGGGGCACGATGCGGAGCCGATTGCCAGCAGCTTTTCGGAGAGCGGGCTCGCGGCGCGCTTCGTGGTGAACCGCGAGTACGACCGGGGCCAGCTGTCGTCGCTGCTCGCGGGGCTCGGCGTCGTCGATCGTCCCGGCGTGTCCGCGACGCTCGTCACGCTGGTGGACGTACCGCTGGTGTCGGCGGTGACCGTGCGCCTTGTGATCGAGACCTACCGCCGCACGCGCGCGCCGATTGTCCGGCCGACGTCAGGCGACCGCCACGGCCATCCGCTGCTGATCGATCGCGTGCTCTTCGAGAAGCTGCGGGCCGCGGATCCGTCGGCCGGCGCGAAGCCGATCGTGCGCGCGTACGCGTCCGCAGACGGCGACATCGCCGTCGACGACGAGGGCGCGTTCACCGACATCGATACGGAAGAGGAGTACAGGAAAACCTTCAGCGTTCGTGCCGGCGACGGCCTCGAGCCCGGCTGACGCGGTCGGTAGCGGTGTCGCGTGGGCGCAGGAAGTCTTCCTCGTGCGCGCGGATGTCACGCCGCATTTCGGGCACGGCATACCGCTGGACAATGAGCCACGCGCCGATGCTCGACGATACCTCGTGCACCGTGCCGGGTTTCATATCGCGGAGCTTCACGCCGTCGAGCTCCGCGGCGGCCGGCGATTTTCTGATTCGAACCTTCACCCTTACCTAAATATCCCAACGGGGACACGAATACCCACTTCGAATGCCAATGCCTCATATCACAGCAAACGAGGTACCGACTTCACGTAACTGTAGGGCTGGCGGGAAATACGGTTACACAGACGCCGACGCACGGGCGCCTAGGAGCGCGGCGGCGTCGTGACCGCCGCCTCGAACCGTGCGGCCAGCGGTGCGAACGCCGGCGTCGGCCCCTGCCACTGCAGATCGTCGACAGAGTCGAACAGCGCGATGTCCTCTCTCAGGGTCGCCAGCTCTCGGAACAGGAGCGCGCGGTCGCGCTCGCGTTCGAGCGTTTGTGCCAGCGCGCCCGGACGCGTCGCATTGACGCCCCACGTGCGCCAGTCCGCCGGGATCGATTCGAGGCGGCCGAACTTCGCCAGCACGGCGGCGGCCGACTTCGCGCCCCAGCCCTTCAGGCCGGGATAGCCGTCGGCGGCATCACCGACGAGCGCCAGGTAGTCGGGGATCGACGCGGGCGGCACGCCGAACTTCGCGACGATGCCGGCTTCGTCGCGGATGGCGCGTGTGCGGCGGTCCATCTGTACGACGCGCGTGCCGCGCACGCACTGCGCGAGATCCTTGTCCGGCGTGCAGACGATCACGCGCTCCACCCGCGGGTCGCGCGCCGCCGCCGCGGCCGCCGCCGCCAGCGCGTCGTCGGCCTCGTACTCGACCATCGGCCACGTGACGATTCCGAGCGCCGTGAGCGCTTCCTCGAGCAACGGAAACTGTGCGAAGAGGTCGGGGTCGATCCCGGCGCCGGTCTTGTAGCCGGCCCACAGGCGGTTGCGGAACGACTCGATGACGTGATCGGTGGCCACGCCGATGTAGCGCGTGCCTCCGTTGATCATGCCGAGCATCGACGCCAGCACGCCGCGCACGGCGCCGACTTCGCGGCCGTCGCGCTCGCGCGCGGAGGGGACCGCGTAGAAATGGCGGAAGAGCTCGTAGGTGCCGTCGATCAGATAGACGTCCACTCAGGCATACTGTCCCACAAATGGAGGAGCGTTTCATGCGATGCACGACGCTGATTCTCGGCGGCCTGCTGGCGGCGGGTGTTCCCGCCCACGGACAGGCGCCCGTCACGAAGGCGGCTTTCCAAGACCACTACGCGGATGTCAACGGTGTACGCCTGCACTACGCCAGCGCCGGCAGCGGCCCGCTGGTGCTGTTTCTCCACGGCTACCCGTCGTTCTGGTACCAGTGGAAAGATCAGATGGCCGAGATGAGCCGCGACCACCTGGCTGCCGGTCTCGACATGCGCGGCTACAACCTGTCGTCGAGACCCGAGGGCCTCGAGCCGTACACGATGAAGCCGCTCGTCGAAGACGTGCGGCAGATCGCGGAAAGGCTCGCCGGCAAGGGCAGGAAGTTCGTGCTGGTCGGCCACGACTGGGGCGCCAACGTCGCGTGGGCGTTCGCGATCTATCACCCCGAGATGCTCGAGAAGCTGGTCATCGTCAACGGCGCGCACCCGTTCGTCTCCGAGCGCGAACTGCGGGAAAACCCGGCGCAACGTTACGCCAGCACCTATTTCTTCGTCTTCAACAAGTATCTGGCGCCTGGCGAGCAGCCGATCGACGAGCACGACACGCCGGAGAGCGCGTCGCGCCGCGCGCACGCCGGTTTCGTGGAGGCGGAGGTCAAGAGCGGCCGCTACACCGAGGAGGATCGCCAGGCGTGGATCGACGCCTGGTCGCAGCCGGGATCCACCACCGCCGGCCTCAACTACTACCGCGCCAATCACCGCAACGCGCCGTTCAACGATCGCCACCCGGCGTCGACGATTCCCCACTCGTGGTCGGCGAAGGAAGTCACGGCCGGTGCGAAGTCCACGATCATCACGCTGCCGACACTGGTGATCTGGGGGATGAAGGACACCGCGATCCTGTCCGGCCATCTCAGCGGCCTGGATAAGTGGGTGACGAACCTGAGCGTCAGGCTGTATCCCGACGACGACCATTGGGTGATGCTGGAGAAACCCCAACAGGTCGCGCAGGACATCAGGCGGTTCATCGACGACAAGGACTTTCCGAAGGAGTCGGTCTATCGGGCGGCGGGCAGGTGAGCGACGCGCCGCCTGCGTTCGCGATCGCCCCGCCGGTCGAGCCGATGCTCGCCAAAGTCGCCACCGGTCTACCGTCCGAGGGCGCCTTCCTGTTCGAGCCGAAATGGGACGGCTTTCGCGCGCTCGTGTTTCGCGGTGCTTCGGACGTGTTCATCCAGAGCCGCGAGCTCAAGCCGCTCGATCGCTACTTTCCCGAGCTGCACCAGCTCTTCCTCGAGAAGTTGCCGGCGGGCTGCGTGCTCGACGGGGAGATCGTGATCGCGACGCCGAAGGGGCTCGACTTCGACGCGCTCCAGATGCGCCTGCACCCGGCGGCGTCGCGAGTGGCGAAACTGGCGGCTGAGTGCCCCGCTGAGTTCGTCGCGTTCGATCTGCTCGCGGTGGACGGGCGCGACGTGCGCGCCACGCCGCAGCGCGAGCGCCGCCGGCTGCTCGAGGGTCTGCTCGCGGACGTCAAGGCGCCGATCCACCTCACGCCGATGACGCGCGATCCGCTCGTCGCGGCGGAGTGGCTGTCGCGCTTCGAAGGCGCGGGGCTCGACGGCGTGATCGCGAAGCCCGCGGGCGGAAGCTACCAGCCCAGCAAGCGCGCGATGCTCAAGATCAAGCATGCCCGCACCGCCGACTGCGTCGTCGCCGGCTTCCGCTGGCACAAGAACGGGAAGGGCACGCTGGTCGGCTCGCTGCTGCTCGGGCTTTACGACGACGACGGCCGGCTGCACCACGTCGGCGTGACCTCGTCCTTCACGATGGCGAAGAGGAAGGCGCTCGCCGAGGAGCTGGCGCCGCTGTGCGAGCGCGCGATGGCCGAGCACCCGTGGCGCGAGTGGGCGGAGGCGTTCAGCGGCGAGGAGATGACGCGCATGCCCGGCGGCCAGAGCCGCTGGAGCGCGGGCAAGGATCTGTCGTGGGAGCCGTTGCGCATCGAGCGCGTCTGCGAGGTGAAGTACGACCACATGCAGGGCAACCGCTTTCGCCACGCCGCGGTGTTCCAGCGCTGGCGCGAGGATCGCCGGCCCGCAAGCTGCCGCTACCACCAGCTCGAGGTCACGGCCCCTTACGAGCTTTCGAAGGTCTTCGGTGCCAGGTAGAAGGATCGACGCGCGCCCACTCGTTCGGCGTGTCGTCCGGATCGAGCGCTTCCTGCGGCGGGCGTGACGCCTCGGGGACGTGCTGCAGGTTGACGCGGATGCGCGTCCAGGTCTTGAACCGCCCGCGCATCGCGTCCACCAGCACGTCGGCCGGTTCCAGCAGCGCCGCCGCGTCCGGCTGGCGCGCCTTCCATCGCTCCAGCCCCGCGAGCGCGTCCGCCCTCTTCGGCGCGCGGCCGATCTCGATCAACGGATGTTTGGACGTGCGGCGCTTCGACGGCTGCACGCGGGG
>JAYVYV010000055.1:0-14949 GCA_043783985.1 Acidobacteriota bacterium
ACCTGGAATCGGGTGCCCTGGCCCGGCGCGCTGTCCACCGCAATCTGGCCGCCATGGACCTCGACGATGCGCTTGGCGATCGCGAGACCGAGCCCGGTCCCGGTCGCGTGCACGCCGGCCGACGAGACGCGATAGAAGCGGTCGAACACGTGCGGAAGCTCGAGCGCCGGGATGCCGATGCCGGTGTCGGACACCTCGAGGACCGCCGTGGCCCCCTCCGACCGCAGCGCGACCCTCACGCGGCCGCCCGACGGCGTGTACTTGATCGCGTTGTCGCCGACGTTCAAGACGACCTGCTTCAACTTCTGCAGACTTCCGGCGACGTGGATGCCGGGCGCAACCCCAGCCAGAATCCTCACCTCCTTTGTTTCACCGAGCGCCTCCAGGATCTCGATCGCGTCCTCGCAGACGGCGGAGAGATCGACGTCGGTGGTCATCACACCCTGGGCATCGGCATCTGCCAGACTCAGCGACTGGAGCTCCGAGACGACGGTGGACATGTCCGTCACTTCCTCGTCGAGATCGTCGAGGATCGTCGCGGTGATCTGCGGATCGGAGCGCCGCGCCATCTCGATCGTGCCTTTCATCACCGTGAGGGGCGTCTGCAATTGGTGCGACGCGTCAGCGGTGAAGTCGCGCAGGTCCTTGAATGCCCGCTCGAGCCGCGCGAGCAGGCCGTTGACCGTCCGGACCAATCCGCTGAGCTCGCGGTCCGCCGGGCGCAGCTCGACCCGCCGCGAGAGGTCCATCGCCTCAATCGACCGAAGCGTCGAATCGATCGCATCGATCGGCGCCAGCGCGCGGCGGGCAAGGATCCACCCTCCGAAGCTGGTCAGGACGACGACGACCGGAATCAGCGTGACCGACGCGACCGCGATGGAGTGCAACGTCGCGGGTACTTCCCCCAGGCTGTTGCCGACTTGCACGTACGCGGCCGGCTTGCGGTCGATCGGCGTACAGATGAACCGGACGGGGCCCGATCGCTCGAGCGTCACGGTAAAGAATTCAGGTTCGGTCAATCCCATCGTCACTGCGTGGACGAGGGCTTCATGATGGCCGATGGTCGGCTCGGCCAGCGCGAGCATCGGCGAGCGGTAAATCAGCTCGCCCTCTACATCACGGACCATCAGCAGGCGCGGAGCACCGTCCGATGCGCCGATCGCCGACGCGACGTGCGCTTCGTCGAGCGGCACCGTCTGAAGAAGACGCGCCAGGCGGTCGGCGGTGGCGAGCAGTTCCGGGTCGTGGTGCCGCGACAACGTTCCGCTCAGCCACACGTACATCAGAAGAGCGAACGCCGTCAGCGTCAGCGCGACCGCGGCCACGTACCACGCCGTGAGTCTCGCGCGCAGAGTGACTGGCGTGCTCACGAGGCCTCGCCCTCAGGCTCGCGAATCACGTACCCGGCGCCGCGGACCGCGTGAATGAGTCGGGGCTCGTCGGCCCGTTCGATCTTCCGCCGGACGTGGTTGATGTACACGTCAATCACGTTGGTCAGGCGATCCCAGTTGAAGCCCCAGACGTGCTCGGCAATCATCGTCCGGGTCACGACATGTCCCGCGTGGCGCAACAGGTAGTCGAGGAGCGCGAATTCCTTCTGCGTCAGATCGATCCGGCGGTCGCCCCGTTTGACGAGGCGGGTGATCGGATCCAGCGTCAGCGTGCCGACCGACAGGGCGAGGAGCGCCGCCGGCTGGCGCCTTCGAAGCAGCGAGCGCACACGCGCGCTCAGCTCGCTGAAGGCAAACGGCTTCGTGAGGTAATCGTCGGCGCCGAGCTCGAGGCCTTTCACGCGATCGTCGACCATGCGCCGCGCCGACAGGATCAGGATAGGGAGGTCGCTCCCCGACGCGCGGAGCGCGCGGCACACCGCGAACCCGTCCATGCGCGGCAGCATCAGGTCGAGAATCACCAGGTCGTATGCGGTCCGCGCCGCCCGTTCGAGCGCTTCCTCACCATCCCTGGCGACATCGACGGTGAACGACTCCTCGGTGAGCCCGCGATGAATGTACTGGGCGAGCTTCGGCTCGTCCTCGACCACCAGGAGTCGCATCGCGTGCCGGAATTCTACTGAACGGCGGTGAGCTTCGTGACCGGCGCGGGCTGACGGGTGCCCGCGGCGCCGACCCACTCGCTGCTCGTGCCATCCGCGTACCGCTGATGGGCCTTCCACGTGATGTCAGCGGCAGCGCCCGGGTTCTTCGCCGTGAACGTGAATTCCCGGTTCGCGCCGGGGTCGATGGTGACGGTCCAGGTGATAGACCCAACACGGCCGTCTTCGCGCGTCATGTCGGACGTGACCCCGTCGATGGGGTCGACGCTGTCAACGGTGACGCCTTGCGGGATCTCGAGCACGACCGACGTCGTGGCGACCTTGCCTTCGGTCGGGACGCGGACCGTGTACTTCTCGGTCGCGCCGGGCTTCGACTCACGCGGCCGGACCGACACGTGTGCCTGTGCGACGGATGCGGCCAGCATGAGCGCGAGTGCGGCGATGGATGTCCTGGTGTACATGTCGATTCTCCTGCCGAATGGACGCGGCTCCCTCTGGACCATACCCCGTTTGCCTGGAGCGGAGATTAAATTTCGTTAATCCGGCGTGGTGCCCGTCCGCGGGCTCGATGCGTGCAGTACGATCACGTCGAGAGGTATGCGTCTGAAACCGGTTCTCGTCCTGTCTGGTATCGCGCTCCTTGCCTGCATCGTCGTCGCGGTCGTCGCCGTTGGAACCATCAACCGGGGCTTCAGCGCGCGCCAGGAGCCGTCGGCCGCCGAGGCGATGGCGGCGCGCATGATGCGGCGTATGGCTGTGCCTCGAAGCTCGAGAAATCTTGCCAACCCCGTTTACCCTTCGGAGGAGGTGCTGGCCGATGCCCGCGCGCATTTCGCGGATCACTGCGCGACCTGTCACGCCAACGACGGCAGCGGCGACACGGCGATCGGCCGGAACCTCTACCCCAAAGCGCCGGACATGCGGCTCGAGGCCACGCAGAAACTCACCGACGGCGAACTCTACGCCATCATTCAGGATGGCATCCGCCTGACCGGCATGCCGGCGTGGGGGAAAGAAGGCGACGTAAACGACGAGGACAGCTGGAAGCTCGTCCATCTCATCAGGCATTTCAAAGATCTGACGCCGGAGCATCTGAAGGAAATGCAGCGGATGAACCCGAAGAGTCCTGATGAGCTCGAGGAAGAACGTCAGGAACGCGAGTTTCTGAACGGGAACGATGCTCTGCCCGACAAGGCGAACCCAAAACCGATGTCGCCGCATCACAAGATGCACTGAGGAGGATGGCCATGAAACGTGTACTGGGATGGGTTGGGGCTTTCTTGATCGCCGGTGCTGGCGGCGCGTTCGCGCACGGAAACGCCGTGCACGTCCGAGGCACGGTGACGCAAATCACCGATCGGTCGGTCACCATTCAGCCGACCACCAAGGGCGCGAAGGCGATGACGTTCACGGTCGCCGATCATACGGAGATCGACAAGATGGGAAAGGTCGCGTCGCTGAAGGATTTGAAAGTCGGCGACCGCGTGGCGGTCGAGATTCCGAAGGGCAAAACCGAGGCGGAGTCGATCAAGATCGGCGCGGGCCCTGGGACGAAGCTGGCCGAGGCGAAGACCATCCACAAGCGCAGGGATTAAGGTAACGCGGCCACATGAACCCGAAACGCCGGAACTTTCTACGCGGCCTGATGTCCGCCGCCGGCGTCGCAACGGCGTCGGCCGCCTACGCTCAGCACGAGCACCCTCCCGCGCGTCCGCAAGAAGGCGCGAAGACGCCGCCGCCCGCTGGTCCCGTGCCGCCTGACCAGCTGGGTCCGGGCGTCGTGTCCGTCGTCACGCCCGATGTGCCGAACATGCCGTGGCGGCTCGAGGACGGCGTGAAGGTCTTTGAAATCGCCGCCGAGCACGTGCGCACCGAGTTCATCCCCGGCCGGGTCGTGGACGCCTGGGGATTCAACGGCAGCGTGCCCGGACCGACGATTCAGGTCAACGAAGGCGACCGCGTCCGGCTGATTGTCGAGAATCGTCTGCCCGAAGGCTTCTCGATGCACTGGCACGGGCTGGAGATTCCAAACGAGATGGACGGCATGCCCGGCATCTCGCAGGATCTGATCGCCCCCGGCGGCAAATTCGTCTACGAATTCACGCTGCATCAGAACGGGAGCTTCTTCTATCACTCCCACATGGCGATGCAGGAAATGATGGGCCTGATCGGCATGTTCGTCATTCACCCGCGCCGCGCGCACGCGCCCCGCGTGGACCGCGATTTCGCGATCGTCATGCAGGAATGGGCGATCCTTCCGAACAACACCATCCCGAACACGCTCGCGATGGAATTCAACTGGCTGACGTTCAACGGGAAGGCGGGCCCGGCGATGACGCCGCTGCTGTGCAAAGTCGGCGAGCGGGTCCGCATCCGGCTGGTGAACCTGGGAATGGATCACCACCCGATTCATTTGCACGGGCATCAGTTTTATCTCACCGGCTCGGAAGGCGGACGCTACCGCACGACAGCCGACGAGCCGGGGAACACCGTCCTGGTCGGCGTCGCCCAGGCCCGCGACATCGAGTTCGTGGCGAACAATCCGGGCGACTGGCACCTGCACTGCCATCTCCCGCATCACATGATGAATCAGATGGCGTCGATGGTCGGTCCGATGATGTCGGGCGGCGGCATGAGACCGGGCGGCATGACGAGCGGGATGGGCATCGTGACGGGGGGAGCCCTGGGCGAGAACGCGGGGCCGGCATTCGGCCGGACGCTCGGGAACGGCGCCGATGCCGAGCGCCCCGCTCCGAACATGCCGCTCGGTGTCCAGCCGCCGACGAACGCGCAGCCGCAATACGAAGCGCCGAACAAGGACATGTTTCCCGGGTACCCGCAGGACATGTTCATGGTGATGGACGACGCCGTCGCCAAGCCGGAGACATACGGACTCCGAGCCGGATGGACCGGTTCGACGATGGGGATGATGACGATTGTGCGGGTGCTGACGCCGGAGCTGTTCGACAAGATCGCGGAGCTGAAAGCCGAGCAGCTGCGGAAGGCGAGGGGTTGATGCGCCGTTGGGCCACGATCGCGATCGTCTCCACGGTGTTGGTGTGGCTCGCCACGCCGGCCATCGTGGCGGCGCAGACCGCGCCTGCCGCTCAGACGCGGCCGGCCCTCACGCTTGCGGACCTCGAGCGCATGGCGATCGAGAGCAATCCCACGCTCCCGCAAGCCTCGACTGAAATCGATGCGGCGCGCGGGCGCGCGAAGCAGGCAGGGCTGCTCCCGAACCCCACCATCGGCTACACGGGCTCGGAGATCAGCGGCGGCCCGATTATCCGGGGCGGCGAACATGGTCTGTTCGTCGAACAGACGATCCCGCTCGGAGGGAAGCTCGGCCTCAGCCGCGAGATCTTCAACCGCGAGGCTACGCAGGCCGAAGCTTTACTCGATGTCCAGCGGCAGCGGATCCTGACCGACGTGCGCATGCTGTATTACTCGGCGCTGGCTGCGCAACGGCGCGTGGACGTGCGGCAGCGTCTTGCGGCGCTCGGCGCGGAGGCGGCGGGCGTGTCGCGGCAGTTGTTCAATACCGGCGCGGCGGACCGTCCCGACGTGCTCGCGGCCGATATCGAAGCGCGTCAGCTGCAGATGGCGCTCGACACCGCGCAAAACGATCGCTATCGCGTCTGGCACCGCCTGGCGGCGCTGGTGGGTGACGTGTCGCTCTCGCCGCGGCCGCTCGACGGATCGATCGATGCGCCCATCCCCGAGCTGCAGCGCGACGCCATTGTGCGCGACATCATCGAGCAGAGCCCGGAGCTGAAAGCGACCCGCGTGGCGATCGAACGCGCGCAGGCCGCCCTGGCCCGCGCGCGGCGTGAGCCCGTTCCCGATCTCATTCTGCGCGGCTCCGGTCAGTACAACCGCGAGCTGCTGGAATCCAACGGCCGTCCCGTGGGGTGGGAAGCGGGAGTGGATGTCGGGTTCACGATTCCGCTGTTCAACCGGAATCAGGGGGCGGTGGCGGAGAGCCGAGCCGAGCTCGGGCGGACGCAGAAAGAGCTGGGTCGCCTGGAGCTGATGATCCAGGCGCGTGCGGCCGATGTCTTCGACGAGTATCTGACGAACCTGCGCAACGCCGAGACGTACAAGAGCGACATCGTGCCGCGCGCCGAGGAGTCGTATCGGTTGTACCTGGCGCGGTACCGCGAGATGGCGGCCGCCTATCCCCAGGTGCTCGTCGCGCAGCGCACGCTCTTCCAGGTCACCGACGAGTACATCCACGCCGCCGAAAGCGCCTGGATGGCGTCGCTGCAGCTGCAAGGCCGCCTGCTCGAAGGTGGCCTCGACGCGCCGGCACGCGTCGGCGAAACGATGATGACTGGTGCGGCCGTGCCGATGCCGATGAACGGCGGAGGCATGGGGCCCGGCGGAACGCGGCGGCAATGAGGAATGAGGACGCAGTCATGTCGATCACGATCTCAAGAGCGGCAATTGGAGCGGCGGTCCTGTCGTTGACCCTGACGTCCGCGTGGGCGCAGCAGGGAGGACATCAGATGGCTGGCATGGCCACAGGATCGGCAGGCGGCGCGGCGATGTGCGCGCAGAATTCGGAGGGCGTCACGCGGACGATCGATGTCGTCAACGGGCGCATCGAGGACGCGCGGCAGACCAACGACGCCTCGACGCTGCGGGCGTCGATCGCCGACCTGCAGGTGGTCCTCGCGCAGATGAAGACCCAGCTCGCCGATTGCGTGAGCCTCGCCGGCGAGGCGGGCGGCGGCACGATGGGCAACAGGCCCGGCATGGATCACTCGAAGATGCCGATGGCGCCCGGGACGCCCGCCATGCAGCCCGGATCGACGTCGCCCGCGCCGGGCGCGCCCGCGGGAGGCACCACCATGCCCGGGATGGATCACTCCAAGATGCCGGGGATGGATCACTCGCAGATGCCGATGGTCCCCAAGTCGGCAAAGGCGGCCGGCGCCGGCGGTTCGCCGACGGGCGCCAAGGCGGCCGCCCCCGCGAGCGGCATGGATCACTCGAAGATGCAGATGGCCCCCAAGTCGGCAAAGGCGGCCGGCTCCGGCGGTTCAGCGGCGGGAGCCAAGGCGGCCGCGCCCGCGAGCGGCATGGATCACTCGACGATGCATGGGGCATCAGCCAAAGCGGATCCTGCCGAGCCAACCAAGATGGGGGGGATGGACCACTCGAAGATGGCGGAGAGCGCCACGGCGGCGCGTCCTCCGGCCGGCACACACGGCAGCGACGCGCCTGCCGCCGCCGTGGTCTTCACCGTGCGCACCGATCCGGCGCCGCCCCGCAGCGGCAAGAACGATTTCGAAGTCACCCTGAAGGATGCCGAAGGCAACCCGATTGCCGACGCCGAGGTATCGCTCGCGTTCTACATGCCGGCGATGCCCTCGATGAACATGCCGGAGATGCGGGCGGCCGCACAGCTGACATCAGCCCGGAACGGCGTCTACAAGGGCAGCGGCACGATGGGGATGGCCGGCGAGTGGGACGTGACGATCACCGCGGCGCGCAAAGGGCAGACCCTCGGCGCCAGGAAGATGAAGCTGACCGCGAAATGAAAAAGAGGTGCTCCATGTCGATGCCGCCAAACATGCCGATGCCAGGGAAGCCGTCGCCAAAGTCCGCGGCCAAACCCGGAGTCGCTCCTAAGAAGAAGTAGGGTCGCCGCCGCGTCAGCTGTGCGGATCTCCCTCGACCTCGATGTGCATCATCAGACCGCCCCCGCCGTCCTGCTCCGTGTTGTTGTTGGTGGTGTGGTGCGAGATGTGGCAGTGGATCATCCATTTTCCCGGCTTGAGCGCCGTCCAGACCACGTCGTAGCGCTGGCCGGGGCCGACGTTGATGGTGTCCGCCTTGAATCTCGCGGCCGGCGCCAGCGTCTCGCCGTCGCGCGCGACGACAACGAACGGTCCGCCGTGGATGTGCATCGGGTGGATGAAGCCGTTGTTGGAACCGATGAACCGCACCTTGAGCGTTTCGCCGACCTTCATCTTGATCATGTCGGTCGAAGGGAACGCGCGCCCGTTGATCGTGAAGTAGTTCGGCTGCCCGCCGTCCATCGGCATCGCCGGGTAGGTCAGACCTTCCCGGATCAGCCACTCCTGCAGCTGGATCGTGTATTCGTGGTCGGCCGCGATCTCGTCCGCCTGACTGGCGGGATCGATAAGCATCGCGCCGTACAAACCCAACGCCTGCTGACGGTCCACGTGGTCGTGCGAGTGATAGAAGAACGAGCCGGATTGAACAGCCGTGAATTCGTAGCGATACACCTTCCCGTGCTCGATCGGCTTCTGGGTAATCTGCGCGGCACCGTCCATCACGTTCGGCAGCACGAGTCCGTGCCAGTGAACCGTGGTCGTGTCCGGCAGCCGATTGGTGACGTTGATGCGCACGCGGTCTCCCTGACGGAAGCGCAGCGTCGGCCCCGGCACTTGTCCGTTGAAGGCGTAGGCGTTGACGGAAACGGTCGGCAGGATCTGCCACCGGATCACGGACGTGTCCAGGTCGAACACCTTGACGCCGTCTTCGATGCGCGGCGCCAGCGGTTGCGCGCCCTGCCTGTCGAGGCCGTAGGACGCGGAGACGTCGCGCGGATCGACGGCCGCCATGTCGAGCATGGCCGCGGCCGGCGTTTCCTGCGTCATGATCATGCCGGGCGGCATGATCGCGCCACGGACATCGTGCGCGCTGAGCCGCAGGTTGACGAATGCCGCGGGCAGCGTCATGCCAGCGGCCAGCATGAGCAGCGTGAACAACGTGATCGTCACCAACTGCGGGCGGGTCACGGCGGCCTGCCTGCCGTCCTCGCGCCCCATGGGCATTGTTTCCGTGAATGCTGCATCACCCATGGGCATGCTCCCCATGTCGTCGTCGCCGCTTTTGCCGGCGGCAGGCTTGGCCTTCGTGTGAGCCTTGCTGTCGGCTGACCCACGCTTTGCGGGTTTGCCGGACGGCTTCGGCATCTGCATCTTCGAGTGGTCCATCCCGGCCATGGCGCCGCCCTTCTTCGACGCGTCGCGCTCCGTCATCAGCCCGTGTTTCATGCCGCGCGACACCATCCAGACGTTGACCGGATAGGCGATCGCGAAACCGGCGATCACGCCGAGCGACATCACCATCCAGAACAACGGCTCGCCCGGCCACATCGCCCGCATGTCGCGGCCCATCATGAGCAGGACCATGACCGGGGCCATGCCGCCCATCATGCAGTTCATCGAAATCAGCTCGGGCAGAAAGCTCCGCTTCACGTTTTCCGCGTAGGTACCGCCCATCGTCTTGCGCATGAACAGCGCCTGAAAGATCAGCAGGCCGAAGAGGAATCCGGCGGCGTATTCGACGATGAGGTCAAGCCACATGGGCAGACCGATCAGAGCCACGGCGACGGCCGCCACGATGATGCCGGTGGCGTCGCCCGCGACGCAGTGCACTGTTGAACCCACGCCCTGTTTCCAGAGCGGCTTGATGAACTCCTCGTGGCTGCCGGGCGTCGGTTCTTTATCCGCCATCACATACAGCAGCAGCCCGATCGGTCCCATGTACAAGGTGACCAGGACGAAGCCCCACTTCATCACGACCGGCTCGGGGTTCCCGTGAAACTGATCCCAGGCCACGTACGCGGCGGAGAAGGCCGCCACGACCAGCCAGGCGTGCACGAAGATATCGATTGGTTGAATCAACATACGGTCAGTCGTGCGACGGGGCTACTGCGGCGGAATTTCGCACGTCGAATCGTCGAATCGACACGGGAGGGCGGTCGTGGAAGCGATGCACCGGTGTCATGGAACCGACGCCACCGACTACTGGCGGGATCCCGACGAGGGCGCGAGCTGGGCGACGGCTGTTCGGACGCGCGGCCTCTCACCGGCTTCGACCCACGCAAAGACCAATTCGTTGCCGCGCCGCGCCATCCGCGGATAGCCGCTCGATCGACCCGCCGCGATTGCCGACACGGCCATCGACGGCGTCCGGGACCCGCTGCGTTCGGCCCGCCGAATCCGGAATTCCGACCGCTGCTCGGCGAACTCGATCCACGTAACGGCCGCTGACCCATCGACGAGCGTCTCGACATCGACGCGTCCGACCGCGCCCACATCGTCGATCCGGACCGGCGCACCAAAGGTTGCTCCGGCGTCGGACGAGAACGCCGTGTACACGTGGCCCTCGTTGCCCACGGCGGTGAACCACGCGATGGCGACGTCGCGGCCGTTCGCGCTCAACGCCGGCCCGTTCACCGGACAGGCGGCGATGCGCCAGTTGTCGTTGTGGATAGCTCGCGGCTCGGTCCATTTACCCCCGACCAGTCGGGACACGAAGATGTCGCGAATCTCGTCGGACGTGCGGTCGCGGTAGGCCACGATCGGACCGTCCGCGGTGACGGCCGCCGCCGACGGGCAGCATTCGCAGATGCGAGCGTCAATCAACGTTTCCGATGCCTGATTCCCATCGGGACCGAACATCGCGCCCCGAAGGCTCATGTTCCCGGCGTCCATGCCCTCGTGCGCGCCTTCCTTCATCTGGCGTCCGTCCAGCCAGACGAGGCCCAGGCCCTGGCCGGGCATCGGGAACAGCGACGCGAAGCCGTGCTCCGTTTGCGTCCCATCGTGATGGGGTGTGACCGACGGCGTCCATGTTTGCCCGCGATCCCTGGAAAAGGCGAGGCGCACGTCGTAAGCGTAGGTGCTCGCCGCGCTCTTCTGCAGCCAGTGGGCGGCCATCGATTCATGCTGGAGTGGGATGACGGAAGGGACGTCGGCCCAATTCACGAACCAATCGGTCCCGGATGCGACGGTCTGAGCCTCCGTCCAACCGCGATCGGTCCGATCCGAAAAGCGCAGGGTTGCGTTCTCACCGGAGCGTTCGACCCAGCTGAGCACGACTCGGTTTCCTAACGCCGACAGCTGCGGTTGCCCGCTGTCGAGCGAAGCGGGCGAGGGCAGCGGAGTGACATCGAGCAGCCAATCCGGGCCGGCGGCGCTCGTCCGGGAGTTGAGGCGAGTCGAACCGACGAACAGGGTCAACACGCTCAGGAAAACGACGACCACTCGTTTCATGGGACCTCCAGCGGCACGCGGAATCATAGCGCGACGAGGCCACCCCAGGATTAAAGACCGTTAATCGTGCATTCATCCCAGGGGGCGGCAGTTATCTTGCGAAGGCGCTCGAGGAAAACACGGGGAGCAGCCGACCTCGGCCCTCGTCGCGTCGCAAAAGGGGTAAAAGGGGAGAGTGCAGATGAACAGCTTGATGCAGTATCCAGCGGTAGAGATTTGCGACATCGAGGTGGCCGATGCGAAATGCGCCGACCAGGGCTTCGCGGTGACGCTGCGCGACGGGACGACTGTCTCGTGCCGAAAACTGCTGCTGGCGACCGGCGTCACCGACCGCCTGCCCCCGATCGACGGATTTCAGCCCTTCTATGGCGTGGCGGTCGTAGCCTTTCGTGCGGAGACCGCAGCATCGGAGGGAACTGCCCATTGAATCGAATGGTCCTTCGCCTGCTCGCCGCGACGTTCCTGGTCGCCGTCGCGATCAATTTCGCCTGGGAGACCGCGCAGGCGGTATTGTTCGCGCCCATGGGCGGTTGGTTGTCTGGAACGTGGCGGTGTTTCGTGGCGAGCCTTGGCGATGGCGTGATTTTACTGGCAATTGTTGCGGCCGGATCGTTGCTGTTTCGCCGTGTCGACTGGTTCGTCCGTCCCGGACCTGCGGGGTATGTGTTCATGACAGCGCTTGGCACGACCGCCGCCGTCGCAATCGAGATCGGCGCCCGCGCGGCGGGGAGGTGGTCGTACACCGATCAGATGCCTCTGATTCCAATCGTCCACGTGGGGCTCGTGCCGGTGTTGCAGATGCTGGTGTTACCGCCCCTCGTGTTTGCAGTCTCGGTATTGTGGCTGGATAGGAGCGATGACCGGGAATGATCCACATGGGCCCGGAATCCAGCCGGACGAAGTTGCGGCAGAGTGCTGCGGCACCCCGGCGCCCGCTCGGCCGAAGACACTCGAGCCTGACCGCGATGGAAGGCCGTTGCACGGAACCGTCTTGAACCGTCGTGATCCGTGCAACCGCCCGTTGACACGGTTGGCGGCCTGGCGCATGGTGCTCTCGGACGCGCGTGTCGTCATGGAGATCTGCCGTGCCACCACTGCAGGGAATCGTTCCGCCCCACATCCTCCGTCACATCGTCGAACACGGCAGCGCCGACGAGCGAGCCGCGGCGCGGCAGACCTTGAACGCCTCCGAAGTCATCCGTGACGCGCGGGTCGAGCCGGCGATACAGTCCGCGATCGAGCCCGATCCGAGCCGTCGCATCTACGATGCGCGCGGCACGTTCACCGTCCCCGGTGTCGTCCGGCGGCGGGAGGGCGAGCCGCCTTCGCACGACGTGGCCGTGGACGAAGCGTACGACGCGCTGGGCGCCACCTACGACCTGCTGCACGAAGCATTCGGACGCCATTCGCTCGACGATGCGGGGTTGCGCCTCGACGGCACGGTCCATTACGGCCGCGCCTTCGACAATGCTTTCTGGGACGGCGCGCGGATGGTGTTCGGCGACGGCGACGGCCGGCTGTTCAATCGCTTCACGATCGCGCCCGACATCGTCGGTCACGAGCTCGGACACGGGGTCACGCAGTACGAGGCCCGGCTGCGCTACCGCGGCGAGCCGGGCGCGTTGAACGAGTCGTTTTCGGACGTCCTGGGCATTCTGGTCAAGCAGCGGCTGCTGGGCGTCCAGGCCCGCCAGTCGAACTGGCTCATCGGGGAAGGGCTGTTCACCAAATCAGTCCGTGGTGTCGCCCTTCGCTCGATGAAGGCGCCGGGCACCGCGTACGACGATCCGGTGTTGGGCAAGGATCCGCAGCCGGCGCAGATGCACGACTACGTCCACACCAGCAAGGACGGCGGCGGCGTGCACATCAACTCCGGCATTCCCAACCGCGCCTTCTATCTCGTAGCGATCGCGATCGGCGGGTTCGCCTGGGAAGACGCGGGCCGGATCTGGTACGTCGCGCTCCGCGATCGGCTGCGCCAAGGCACGACGTTCTCGCACGCCGCGATGCTCACGGCGCTCACGGCGGCCGATCTGTTCGGGCCAGGCAGCCTCACGCATCAAGCCGTCGTGGACGCGTGGCGGACGGTCGGCGTCGAGGCGGCGACAAGGAGCGCAACACCCTGAGCCAACGGCTGACATGCGGATCGCGGCGATCGCCGCCTGCCGTCAATGGCCGTGGCGCCCAAGGCCACCGCCGAGGAGGTGCAGGATGACGAACCCCGCCAGCAGCGCACCGAAGGCCCCGAGGAAGATCTTGAGTCCCAGAGACATGCCATCAGGGGTGCTCGCCGTGAGCTCATTCAGCGTGCGTCGCGCGTACCGTGTTCGGCCCCATGGTTTGAAGACCGACACTGTCGTGATGACGATCAGCACCAACAGGGCAAGGCCGGCATCGGCGACGAGCTGGATTCCCAGCCGGCCGACATCGGGAAGCGTCCCTGGCGCAGCGACGGATACTCGTCTGGCCGCCTCCGCCACCGCCGTGAATTGGTGAAGCAGCAACGCGATGGTGGCAAGGATGGTCAGCACGAACTTCACCAGGACCCAGTAGTACCGGATCAGGCCCCATTCGGTGCCCAGGGCCTGGATCAGTCCGGTCGCCAGCGCCGCGAGACTCAGCGGGACGATGACGAAGCGGCCGATCAGGTCCATCGCGAGATAGGCGCCGCGCACCACGTCTGCCTCTCGGCTGGTCACGCCGGCGATGCCGAGAGCCAGAAAGCCGGCGACCGCGCCAAGCCAGCCCACCGAGAGGGTGATGTGCGCCGTGAGGGCCAACCTGCGGACGTGCGGTGTCATCGCCGCCGGGTCCTGGTGGATCGGCTCGTGACACCCATAGAGTGAGCGCGCAGCAGCCCCACGTGACGGTAGGCGACGTCGGTCGTGCCGGCCAGGAATCCGGCGATCGCGGCGAGCTGGTGGCTGTCGAAGGCCTCCAGCAGGGCAGCTACGTCTTTTCGTATAGGGTCGACCACGGCCTGGACGTCTCGCACGCGTTCCAGCGCCGGGTGGAGGATCTGCTGGCGTCCGTCGTGCGGGTCTGGTTCACGACGCAGGAAACCCGCGCGCTCGAGCCTTGCGACCACGCCGGTGATCGCGCCGCTCGTCAGGCCGGTGATCGCCGCCAGCTCGCTGCCGGTCATTTCCCCGCGCTCGAGCAGCAGGTCGAGGCACTTGTGGTCGGCGGGCCCCAGCCCCAGGCGCACCGCGACCGCCTGATGAAACAGGACGACGGCCGTGCTGTGCCGCCGGATCAGCCGCCCGAGGATCGTGTCGGTCAGCGCACGCCGGGTTCCCCGTGCGCGGGCTTTCGGAACGGCTGCCGGCATGGTTCCCATATTAACTTAGATGCTAAGTAATATGGCAAGCGATATTTTCCTCAGGCCGCTGCGGCCGTTCGCGTGGCGTTGGGGTTACTTCGCGTACGTCTGAGGACTCTCGTCGAACTTCTTCTTGCAGCCCAACGCGCAAAAATAATACGTCTTGCCCTGGTAGTCGCTCTTGCCCGCGGCCTTCGTTTCGTCGATCGTCATCTTGCAGACCGGATCCGTCGCCATTCCAACCTCCTAGAGCTGCGCCCGGCGAAGCCGGAGCGCGTTGCCGATGACCGATACCGAGCTCAACGTCATGGCGGCACTGGCCCAGATGGGACTGATGAGCGAGCCAGTGAAGGGGTAAAGCAACCCGGCCGCCACCGGGATGCCCACGGCGTTGTACGCGAACGCCAGAAACAGATTCTGCCGGATGTTCCGCATCGTCGCGCGGCTGAGGCGCCGCGCGCGCACGATGCCGCGCAGATCGCCTTTCACGAGCGTGATGCCCGCGCTCTCGATCGCGACGTCGGTCCCGGTGCCCA
>JAYVYV010000056.1:0-5278 GCA_043783985.1 Acidobacteriota bacterium
CCCGCGCGCCTGCACTTTCCCGAAAAACCGGTCCTCGAAGGCCTCGAAGCGAAGTGGATGCCGCGATGGGAGGAATCGGGCGTCTACCGGTTCGCGCGCCCGGCCGCGCGCTCGGACGTGTTTTCGATCGACACGCCGCCGCCGACCGTCAGCGGCTCGCTTCACGTCGGCCACGTGTTCTCGTTCACGCACACCGACCTGATCGCGCGGTTCCAGCGAATGCGCGGCAAGGCGGTCTTCTATCCAATGGGCTGGGACGACAACGGGCTGCCGACCGAGCGGCGCGTGCAGAATTACTATGGCGTCCGCTGCGATCCGTCGCTGCCGTACGTAGCGGACTTCGAGCCGCCGGCGCAGCCGCCGAAGCCGCCGTTGTCGGTGTCGCGGCCGAACTTCATCGAGTTGTGCGATCGGCTGACGAAGGAAGACGAGCAGGTCTTCGAGCAGCTGTGGAAGACGCTCGGTCTGTCGGTCGACTGGTCGATGACCTACGCCACCATCAGCAAGCGCGCGCAGCGCGTGTCGCAACTCGTCTTTCTGCACCATCTCGAGCGGGGATTGGCCTACCAGGTCGAAGCGCCGACGTTGTGGGACATCGACTTCAAGACCGCGGTGGCCCAGGCCGAGCTCGAAGATCGCGAGATGCCGGCGGCCTACCACCGGATCAAGTTCAAGCTGGCGGATGCCGACGCAGAGCAGGGCTTCGGCCCTGCCTTCATCGAGATCGACACTACCCGCCCCGAGCTGATTCCCGCCTGCGTCGCTCTGGTCGCGCATCCCGACGATGCGCGGTATCAGCCGCTGTTCGGGAAGGAAGTGGAGACGCCGCTGTTCGGCGTGCGGGTGCCGGTGCGCGCCCACACGCTCGCGGATCCGGAAAAAGGCAGCGGGATCGCGATGATCTGCACGTTCGGCGACGTCACCGACGTCACGTGGTGGCGCGAGCTGAGCCTGCCGGTCCGCGCCGTGATTCAGGCTGACGGCACGCTGCGCGACGTGACGTGGAACGCGCCGGGCTGGGAGTCGGCCGATGCCGATCGCGCGCAACGCCACTACGCCGATCTGAAGGGGCTGTCGGCAGCCAAGGCGCGCGCGAAGATCGTGGAGCAGCTGCGCGAGAGCGGCGACCTGGTCGGCGAGCCGCGGCCGATCACGCACGCCGTCAAGTTCTACGAGAAGGGGGATCGCCCGCTCGAGATCGTCACCAGCCGGCAGTGGTTCATCAAGACGATTGAGTTCCGCGAGGCGCTGATCGCGCGCGGCCGCGAGCTGCAGTGGCATCCCGAATACATGCAGACGCGCTTCGAGAACTGGGCCAACGGCCTGAACGGCGACTGGTGCGTGAGCCGTCAGCGGTTCTTCGGCGTACCGTTTCCGGTGTGGTATCCGCTCGACGCGCAGGGGCGACCCGTGTACGACCAGGCGATCCCGGCGCGCGAGGATCAGCTGCCGGTGGATCCGTCGACCGACGTGCCTGACGGCTACCGCGCGGAGCAGCGTGGCGTGGCAGGCGGCTTCGCCGGCGATCCCGACGTCATGGACACGTGGGCGACCTCCTCGGTCTCGCCGCAGATCGTGTGCGGCTGGCCCGACGATCACGAGCTGTTCCAGATCACGTTCCCGATGGACCTGCGGCCGCAGGCGCACGACATCATCCGCACCTGGCTGTTCGACTCGGTGCTGCGCGCGCACCTCGAGCACGACTCGCTGCCCTGGAGCCACGCGGCGATCTCGGGCTGGGTGCTGGATCCCGACCGCAAGAAGATGTCGAAGTCGAAGGGCAACGTCGTCACGCCGCTGGCGCTGCTCGAGGAGTACGGCTCGGACGGCGCGCGCTATTGGGCGGCCAGCGGACGTCCGGGCACCGACACTACGTTCGACCCGGGCCAGATGAAGGTCGGCCGGCGGCTGGCGATCAAGATCCTCAACGCGTCGAAGTTCGCGCTCTCGGACAATCGGGGCCAGACTTCGTCGCGCGATTCTACCGATGCTCGGGGACAGACTTCGTCGAGTGATGCGACCGACGCTCGGGGACAGACTTCGTCAAGTGATACTACCGAAGTCTGTCCCCGTCTTCCCGTCGATCGCGCGATGCTGCGCAATCTGGCGGCGCTGGTCACCGACGTGACCGCCGCGTTCGAGGGCTACGACTACGCGCGCGTGCTGCAGCGGACCGAAACATTTTTCTGGGGCTTCTGCGACGACTACCTGGAGTTGGTCAAAGGGCGCCGCTACGGCGAGCAGGGCGCGGCGGGTGCGGCCTCGGCGAATGCCGCGCTGACCGCCGCGTTGTCGGTGTTGCTGCGCCTGTTCGCGCCGTTCCTGCCGTTCGTGACCGAAGAAGTCTGGTCGTGGTGGCGCGACGGTTCGATTCACGCCGCCGCGTGGCCGACCCCGGACGAGCTGACGTCGCTGATCGAAGACGACGCGCCGGCCACCGCACGCGCCGATCAGGCGGCGTATCAGTGGGCGACCGACGTCATGTTCGAAGTGCGCAAGCAGCGGTCGGAAGCCAAACAGCCGCTCAAGGTGCCGATTACGAAGGTGACCGTGACAGCCGGCGCCGACTCCGTCGCGCTGATGCCGTCGGTCGAAGCCGACCTGCGCTCGGCCTTGCGGGTGCAGGCGTTCGAGACGAGCGCCGGCGAGCGGATGGCGATCGTCGTCGCCGGATATGCGCAGACCTGAAATGCGAAACCTGAAGTGAAATCTGAAATCTGAAGTGAAATCTGAAATCTGAAGTCTGAAATGCTCGACCCGTCTCTCTACCGCGAGATCGTCCGCCGAGCCCTCGAGGAAGACGTGCGCGGCGGCGACATCACCACCGACGCGACCGTCGCGCCGACGCTGATGGCGCGCGGCGTCTTCTTGATGAAAACCGACTGCGTGATCGCTGGGCTCGACGTCGCGTTCGAGACCTTCCGTCAGGTGGACCCGGGCACGCGCTGCGTCGCGCGGACGGGTGACGGCGAGGCCTGCCGCGCCGGCGACGAGATTGCCGAAGTCGTCGGTACGGCTCGCGCGCTGCTGGTCGGCGAGCGGACCGCGCTCAACTTCCTGCAGCGCCTGTGCGGGATCGCGACCCGCGCCCAGCGGTTCGTCGAGGCCGCCGGCGGACGCATCACGATCCTCGACACGCGCAAGACGACGCCGACGCTGCGCGCTCTGGAAAAATACGCCGTCCGCGCCGGCGGCGCGTCGAATCACCGCGTGGGCCTGTTCGACGCGATCCTGATCAAGGACAACCACATCCGCCTGGCCGGCGGCGTGCGGGCGGCCGTCGAGCGTGTCCGCGCGTACCGCCCCGGCCTCCCGATCGAGATCGAAGCCGAGACGCTGACCCAGGTCGACGAGGCGCTCGCGTCCGGCGCCGAGACGATTCTCGTCGACAACATGTCCACCGAGCGCATCCGCGAGGCAGTCGCCAGGGCGCGCGGCCGCGCGAAGATCGAGATCTCCGGCGGCGTGACGCTCGAGCGCATCCCGGAGCTGGCCGCGACCGGCGCCGACTTCGTGTCGGTCGGCGCGCTCACACACTCTGCACCGGCCATCGACATCAGCTTTGAAATCGAACCGATCTGATCGTAACGGCCCTGGCCCCCTACGCCACGGGGACGGCGGTCCTCTGAAGCCACCGGCGCAGGCGGACGGCCTGCGTGACGGCGATCGGGGTTCGGGCGCCGTGCCGGCGGAGCTGGCAGAAGCGATCGCGCGCGCGCGCCCGCGCCTGGGCCGCCTGGCGTCCACGCTCGTGTACTTCGAGACGATCGGATCCACCAACGACGAGGCCGCCGCACGCTCGGCTGAAGCCTTCGCGCTACATCCGTCTGACGAGCGGGAGGCCTTACGTAGCGCGAAGGCTTTAGCCGAGCGATCAGAAGGGCTGGTTGTGGTCGCCGACGAACAGACAACCGGTCGAGGCCGACGCGGTCATACGTGGTTTTCGCCGCCCGGCGCCGGCTTGTACGTGTCGGTGGTGCTCGCGCCTGCCGCCGCCACCGATCCCGCGCGCGCGACCACGCTCCTCACGCTGGCCGCCGGCGTGGCGCTGGCGGAGGGCATCGAGGAGGCGGCCGGACTGCGGGTCGATCTCAAATGGCCGAACGACCTCCACGTCTCGGGCCGAAAGCTCGGGGGCATCCTGGCGGAATCTGCGGGCGCCGGTGACCGCCTGGACCGAGTCGTCGTCGGCTACGGAATCAACGTGCGGTCGACCGCCTTTCCGCCGGAGCTGCGCGGCCGGGCGACGTCGCTGGAATCCGAGCTCGGACGCGCGATCGATCGTCATCATCTGCTCGCCGAAACGCTGGCGGCGCTTTCGCGGCGTTACGAGGATCTGCTCGCCGGCCGGTTCGATGCTATTCTCGACGCGTGGCGCGGCCTCGCGCCAGGCGCATCCGGCGCGCGCGTTGCGTGGACGACGAACGCGGGGACCGCATCCGGCGTCACCGCCGGCATCGACGATCTCGGGGCGCTGCGGGTTCGAGTCGGCGACACGGTCGAGCGAATCGTATCGGGAGAGGTGAGCTGGTTATGACGGCGGGGGCCTGATGCTGCTCGCGATCGACGTCGGCAACACGAACATCGTGCTCGGCGTGTTCGACGGCGCCACGCTCGTCCAGAGCTGGCGGCTGCAGACGCTGCGTGAGCGCACGTCCGACGAACTCGGCCTGCTGGTCGACGGGCTGTTCGCGCACAGCCGGATCGAGCGCGTCCAGATCCGCGGCGTCATCCTCGGCTCGGTGGTGCCGCCGCTCACGGGCACGATCCGCGCGATGGTGCAGCGCTACTTCGCCGTGACCGCGATGATCGTCGAGCCCGGCGTCAACACCGTGATGCCGATCCTGTACGAGAACCCCTCCGAGGTCGGCGCCGATCGCATCGTCAACGCGGTGGCGGCGTTCGAGAAGTTCGGCAAGGGCCTGGGCAAGCCGCTCATCGTCGTCGACTTCGGCACGGCGACGACGCTGGATGCGATTACGGCGAAGGGGGAGTACCTGGGCGGGGCGATCTGCCCGGGCGTGACGATTTCCGCCGACGCGCTCTTTCAGCGCGCGGCGCGGCTGCCGCGCATCGACGTGCGCAAGCCGCCGTGCGTCATCGGGCGCACGACGGTCGGCGCCATGGAGTCGGGGCTGTTCTGGGGATACGTCGGGATGGTCGAGGGGCTCGTGCGGCGTATGAGCGACGAGCTGGGCGGCGACGCGGTCTGCGTGGCCACGGGCGGCCTGGCCGACGTGATCGCGCCGGAAACGCCGCTGATCCAGCACGTCGACGG
>JAYVYV010000057.1:0-5273 GCA_043783985.1 Acidobacteriota bacterium
CGACAAGGGAGGAGTTATCCGCCGCAGACTCGTTGTGGCATAGCGGAAGCTCCGTTACGGTGACCTGTGGCGCAGTTCGTCGGAGAAGTTCAGCAGGAAGGTCACGTGAAGGTTGCCCTTGGCCTCTTCGATTTCCGGACGAGGAAAAACGGCGAAGCGTTTGCCGTCCGGGTGCAGATCGAGAACCCGAATGAAATTCGGCAGTAACACCTGCCGGTCCGACCACACTCGAGGCTTCGTCGCACTAAACGAGTCTCCCTGGACCGTGTAATTCGCAACCATGATTCGGCCGTCGCTCAGGGACAAATAGAAGAGTTCGCGGCCTGTGCGTGACCATGTCGGAAACTTGCCGCCGCCCGTAGAGATTCGCCATTTGCCGCCGGAACCAGGAAAAGGCCGCACAAAAATATCGTCGACTCCGGACTCGTTGGAGGAATACGCCATCCACTTTCCATCCGGAGAAAAGGTCGCGTCCACTTGACGGACTGCGGTGGCCAGGAAAGGTTCTGGCTTTCCGGGCTTCGGATGCTCAGGGTCGCTAAGATCGAGCGGTAGAGTCCAGGTTTCGACTCCGTTGCCGGTGGCGACATTGTCATCGAACGCCAGCCGCCTCCCGTCGGGCGTGAAGGACTGCGGCCGCAGACCGACTCCTGTATTCTTGCGTTCCAGCAGCTTCTGCGGTTCGCCGGATCCGTCGGAACGTATCCACCACAAAGCCGCGGCGCCTGCCGTGCTCGATCCGAATACGATGTGCTTCCCGTCCGGGGCCCAGGCTATTTCAAGATTGCCGGGACCACTGAACGTGAGCTGCGTCGGTGCGTCGCGCTCCCAATCGTAGACCCACACGTTAGGACCTTGGCTGCCCGCCGCCGTAAATGCCAGCCGCTTGCCGTCTGGCGAAAAACGAGGAGCGCCGTAAGCGCCTGGTTTGGCCAACAGCGGTGCAGTCTTTCCTGAACTGTCCATCCACACAATCGGGTAGGAGGAACTCGCGGCGGATTTACCGCTCACATACACGAAGGACCCGTTCATTGACCCGTCGAATTGCCCGCCCCCGTCCACCGAGTTGCCAGCAACGTCCGACAGAATAGGAACCGACGTGCCCGAGGTTTCCAGCCGGTCAGGATCAAAGGGGACGGCAAACAGAGTAGCGTCGTGAACGTACAGCAGGTGACCGGTGCCATAGGGAGACGACACGTAGCGGCCGAAGTAACCTCCATGCTGTACGATCTTGATTTCCCCGGTCTTGATGGAGACGACGCCAACGTCCGCATCCTCCCAACTGAAAGGGTTCGCGCTCGTCGTAAAAAGCACCCATTTTCCGGCGGGCAGGACTTGCGGCCAGCGATAAAGGTCGAGACTGTTCCCCGTTTTTGTGAGTGGTTGCGGTGTGCCGCCGGCAAAGGACACACGCATCAAGCCTGAATCGAACGCCGGAGTGAAAATAATGTTGCCGTCCTCGCCCCAGCTTCCGCCTCGTGGCTCCCCGGCATCACACAGAGTGATCGCGGCTCCACCCTGCACTGCGACCTTCTTCAGCTTTCCCCCCGCGAAGAATCCGATCCACTGCCCATCGGGTGAGAAGAACGCGTCGCTGCCGCCCTCTGTGCCGAACATGGCGGTGGCTTTAGGCTGATCCAGCGTTCGCGTTGCGAGTTGGAGAACGCCGTTTGACCCACGAATTGGAAACACGATTCGCGTGCCGTCCGGTGAGAGGGCCGCAGTCGTGCGAAAACCCGCTACAGCATCCGGCCCCAGGTCTACGCTCAGCCGAATCAGCGGCCGATCCAAGGGACGCGTCGAACGCCACCAGCCGAATCCCGCTGCGCTCAGAACTACTAAGCCCAATGCCCCAGCCACCACCCACGCGACTTTAGTACTCCGCGCCTCTGAGGGCGTAGAAAGGCCATCAACTCCACCCTCATGGGCGGGGTTGGCGAGATTCTCCAGGACGATCCGCGCCTCGCCGATATCTCGCAACCGACTCCGCGCATTCCGCTCTAGACATCGCCGCAGCAGACCGCGAATCGGGCGCGGTGCCTCTGGGGGAAGCTTGTCAAACTCGATCGGCAACCGCAGCACATCCGCCAGCGTGTGCGAGATCGTCTCGGCATCGAATAGCCGCTTGCCCGTCAGCATCTCCCATAGCACGACACCGAACGACCAGACGTCGGCACGCCTGTCGACCGGCTTGCCCGCCGCCTGTTCCGGCGACATGTACGCGGCTGTCCCGAGAATGATCCCGGCCTGCGTCGCGTGCATCGACAGCGTCGGCGAGTTCATCGCGTTCGCGCTGGAGGCGCCCGCTGGGTCCATCGCCTTCGCGAGGCCGAAGTCGAGCACCTTCACGGTTCCGTCACTTCGCACCTTGATGTTCGCGGGCTTGAGATCACGATGAATGATTCCTTGCTCGTGCGCGGCTTCCAATGCCTCCGCGATCTGCTTCGCGATCGGTAACGCTTCCTCGAGTGGAATCGCACCACGCGCGATGCGATCCGCCAGTGTCGGCCCTTCGACCAGCTCCATGACGAGCGCCGGCGTACCGGTCGAGTCCTCCACGCCGTGGATGTGCGCGATGTTCGGATGATTTAGAGCGGCGAGCGTCTTCGCTTCGCGCTCGAACCGCGCGAGGCGCTCGGGATCGTGCGCGACTGCCTCCGGCAAGACCTTGATCGCCACGTCGCGATTGAGCTTCGTGTCGCGCGCCCGATAGACCTCGCCCATCCCGCCGGCGCCGATCGCGCCGATGATTTCGTACGTCCCGAGACGCGTGCCGGGGGAAAGTGCCAAGCCGCTGGATTATAAGGGCGGAGCGTCAGTACGGCGGATTACTCCTCGAAAACGCCGTTACGACTGCTGAAGGCTGGTCGGCGTCAATAGCCGGAGGTCGACAAAGGCCATCCTGGCTGGATGCCCTTCCTGCTGCGTCTCATTCCCGTGACCTCACGGACGGGCGCGTCGACGCGCGTCAACGTCCGAGCAGGAGCAGTCCCGCCGACAGGGCGGACAGCAGCCAGAGCGTCACGCTGACGTCCCGCCATCGTCCGGCCACGGCATAGAGCAGCGCATGCAGCAGGAATCCCCAGAGGATGCCCTGCGTGATCGAGAGCGTGAGCGGAATCAGCACCACCGTGACGAAGGCGGGCAGCGCGTCTTCGAGCGACGAAAAATCAATCGTCGAAATCGACTGGAACATCGCCACGCCGACGAGCACGAGCACCGCCGCCGTCGCGTAGCCGGGCACGGCCGACGCCAGCGGGGCCAGGAAGAAACAGGGTACGAAACAGAGCGCCGTCACCACCGATGCGCGGCCCGATCGTCCGCCCATGCGAATCCCCGCGATGCTCTCCACGTACGCGGTGCCGGGCGACGTGCCGGCCAGCCCCGAGCCCAGCGTGGCCAGCGCATCGACGATCAGGCCGCGGCGCAGGTTGATGGGACGGCCGTCCGCATCGGTGAGGCCGGCCGCGGTCGCGACGCCGATGAACGTGGAAAGCGAATCGAACAGATCGGTGAAGAAGATCGCGACGATCGACGGCAGCAGCGCGAGCTTTAACGCCCCCCGGACGTCCAGTTTCAGGAGCGCCGACGAAAAATCGGGCGCGCTCACCAGAGTGTCCGGCGGTTTCGCATACCCCAGCGTCCAGGCGAGCGCCGTGACCGAGAAAATGGCCGCGAGAAACGCCAGCGGGTTGTTCCTCCGCACCAGCACCGCCGCGACGAGGATCCCGAGCAGCAGGAACGCCGCGCGATGGTCGAGCGTGCCCATGCGCACGAGCGTGGCGGGATCGCCGACGATCAGGCCGGCATTGCGCAGACCGATGAACGTGAGCAGCAGCCCGATGCCCGCCGCGGCCGCCTTCCGGAGCGACGGCGGGATCGCCAGCGCGATCTGCTCCCGGATCGGGGTGACCGACACCGCCAGAAACAGCACGCCCGCCCAGAAAACCATCCCGAGCGCCGTCTGCCACGGCACTTTGTTCTGCAACACAATCGTGAACGCGAAAAACGCGTTGAGCCCCATCCCCGGCGCGACCGCGAACGGCAGCCGCGCGTACAGCCCCATCAACAGCGTCATGCTGGCGGCGATCAGCACCGTCGCCGTCAGCGCCCCGGTAAACGGCATGCCCGTCCCGGCGGTCGACAGGATCGCCGGATTGACGACGACGATGTAGGCCATCGTGAAGAAGGTGGTGACGCCGCCAATCGCGTCGGGATAGAGGCCGCGCCGACCGTTCGCAGATGGTTGATTCATGGGCGTGCGCGCATGCTACGCTGTCGCCCGCGTGCACATCAAACGCGCGGCGTCGCTCTTCGCCCTACTGGCCGCCGGACTGGTGGCCGCGTGCGTCGCCAAGGCGCCGGCCCCGGCGCAGGCGGCGTCTCCGATCGTGGTGCAGGGCGCGATGGACGTGGAAATCAGAAAGCTGGCCACCGCGATCGACAACGCCACGGAAGAAAACCTCGGCGGGTGGACCTTCTGGCGCGGGACGATCGACGGTTACCCCGTGGTGATCTCAAAAACGCTCAAGGGCATGGAGAATGCCGCGGCGGCCACCGCGCTCGCGGCCGAGCGCTATCATCCGCTGGCCATCATCAATCAGGGCACGGCGGGCGGTCACGTTCCCGAGCTCCACGTCTACGACATCGTCCTCGGCACGCAGTCGGTCAACCTCGGATCGTTCAAGACCAGTTATCGGGCGCGCGGCGAGGGGAGCAGCTTTCCGGAGTGGAACCCGCTCGATCTGATGCGGTCGGACGGCAGCGCCGGCCAGGATCCGAACGCGCGCACGATGCGCCGTTTTCCGGGCGACCAGGCTCTGCTGGCCGCCGCCAAACGCGTTGAAGGCCGCTATCGAAAAGGGCACGTCGTCGAGGGGGTGATTGGATCGAGTGAGGTCTGGAACAGCGAGATCGATCGCATCCGGCGATTCCACGACGAGTTCGGCACCACCGCCGAAGAGATGGAGGCCGCGTCAGCGGCTCAGATCGCCGGTCTGTTTCACGTCCCGTTCCTCGGCATCCGCGTGGTCTCCAACAACATCATGAACGGTGAGGGATACGATCCCAAAACGGGCGAGGCATGCCAGGAGTACGTCTACGACGTCCTGAAGGCGTATATCGGCGGGCAGTTGAAACGCTGAGCGTCAGATCGGCCGCACGCGTTGCGGTTCAATTATGCGGCGCGGGGTGAGAACATCGCGTCGAGTAAATCTTCATCGGAAAACCGCGCGAACCGGTCCACACGCACCTCGCGGAGACCGTCGGCTTCG
>JAYVYV010000058.1:0-14849 GCA_043783985.1 Acidobacteriota bacterium
CGTCTTGTGCATCGTGTGGCACGAGAAGCACGTGAGCGTGCGCCGATCGTCGGTCGCGTTCTTGTAGCAGGGCGAGTCGATGAGCCCGTTGTACTCGCGGCCTGTGGCGCGGACCATGCCGTCCGACCAGAAGATGTCGCGGATGAAGCCGGCGTCCTCGGCGAGGAACGCGCGGGTGATGGGCGAGTTCAGATTCTGCGTCGGTTGCACGATGAATCGCGTCGCGGAGAGCTCGTCGCCGGGGCGATACGGCAGCCCATGCGCATTGGCGTCGCGCTCACGTTGCCGATCGGGGAACTCCCAGAACGCGTGGCACTGACCGCAGACCTGGGACGACTGGCGCGGCGTCAGCCGCATCGGCTGAACGATAGTGGGATCGGGTGCGCCGGTCAGATGCAGCGCGTAGCGCCGAAGCGGACTGCGGTTCGCGCGCGCATGATCCGCGCTGGGCCCGTGACAACTTTCGCACGAGACGCCGAACTCCGCCGCGCGCGTGTCGGCGGTCTGCGTCGCGATGGGCTGCGATCCGAACGCTGTGTCGAACCGCGGCTGGCCGTTGGTCGTGTGACAGGCCACGCAGATGCCGTTCCACGCCCCGGTCTCGGAATGGGCACGTCCCGGGGGGGCCATGATCGCCGCGCGTCGGGGAATCCACCGACGATCCGCGGTCAGCCAGATCGCCGGAAGCTGACCGAGGACGCGGCTGTTGCCCGTCGCGTACCAGTAGATTTGCTGATTATGCGATCCGGTGGTCATCACGACCTGTCGCTTTATGCGATCTGACGTCGATCTGATCGGCATCTGACGGTCATCTGATGTCGATCTGATCGGCACCTGGTTGGCATCCGGATCGACGAACTCAGCCCACAACTGCTGACCCCGTTGCTCGAGGAGCATCGGCTCGCCGGGCACCGCGTCGACCCGTGACGCGTCGAAACTCGTCGCGACGGTGTCCGGCGCGGCGGTCTGGGTCATCGTGCGGTGATAGGAGCGGTGCCACGACGCGTACTGGCTGGGGTGACACGCGCGGCACGTTTGCGAAGACACGTAGCCGTCGGCCGGAACCTGGATCGGACGGCCCGTGACGTCGCGCTCCCGAATCCCCGCGCCCGGCAGGATCAACCAACACACGGCCGTCACCACCCCCACGGCCGACGCGATGACGGCAGAACTTTGGCGCTTGCCATTGGACGGGGGCGGGCGCATCATCATCGGCCACGGAACATATATGCCACGCGGGGGCTCGACGGTCGGACCAGGATGTTACCGCCGAAACGTGATTCGGAGGGAGCCATCCGAAGGGAGCGGTTCATGTCTTCGAAAACGGCGCAGATCGTTGTCGCTACCTTTGGCCTCCTAGTCCTGCTGTCGCCTGCGGCTTCGGCGCAGAGCGCATTTTCAGGCTCGGTCAAGGACACGACCGGCGCGATCCTGCCAGGCGTCACAGTGGAAGCGGCGAGCCCCGCTCTCATCGAGAGAGCGCGGTCGGTCGTCACCGACGCCCAGGGCCGCTACACCATCGTCGATCTGCGTCCGGGCCTGTACACCGTGACCTTCACGCTCGCCGGCTTTGGCACCCTGGTTCGCTCGGGCCTCGAGCTGCAGTCCGGCGTGACGCTGCCGCTGAGCGTGGAATTGAAAGTCGGCGCCATCGAGGAGTCGGTCACCGTCTCCGGCGCCTCGCCGCTGGTGGACGTCCAGGCCGCCTCGCGCAACCAGGTCCTCACGCGCGATCTCCTCGACGCGTTGCCGGTGACGCGTAATGCCCATTCGGTCGGCGCGATCGTCCCCGGCGTGAAGATGAGCCGACCCGACGTGGGCGGGTCGCAGATGATGGAGCAGATCGCGGAAAGCACGCATGGCTCGGCCACCAAGGACATCACCATGCAGGTCGATGGCATGAGCATCAACAGCACGATGAACGACAACGTGATCATGCCCTACCACGACGACGCCGTGAACCAGGAGGTCAGTATCCAGACGAGCGCGGTCAACGCCGAGGTCTCCGCCGGCGGCCTGCGCGTCAACATGATTCCGAAGGACGGCGGCAACCGGCTCGCCGGCGCGCTGTATCTCGGCGGGACGCCCGAATCGTGGCAAAGCTCCAACATCGACGACGCGCTGCGCGCCAAGGGCGTGAGGGCGCCGAACGGCATCGAGCACGTCCAGGACTTCAACGGTTCGATCTCGGGGCCGATCATCAAGGACAGGCTCTGGTGGTTCACGTCCGCCCGGCACATCTCGGTGAACGAGAAAGTGACCAACGCGTTCTATCCGGACGGCCGTCCGGCCATCGTGGATCAGTACGTGCGGGACGTTCTGAATCGCATGACCGCCCAGGTGACGCCGAGGAACAAGGTGAGCGTGTACTTCGAGCGCATCTGGAAGTTCAAGGGGCACGAATTGAACCCGGGCTACGACGTGGTGACGGCATCGAACATTCGCGATCCGAAACACGCGCTCTACTATGTGGCGCAGGCCAAGTACACGTCGACGATCACGAGCCGGCTGCTCCTGGAGGCCGGCACCTCGGTCAACATCGAGCGGCTCAGCCAACGCTACCAGCCGGGCATCGAAAAAGTCCGCTTTTCACCAGAGTGGTATGCGCAGGCCGCCAGGCAGGACACGGTGCTGAACACACTGAGGGGCGCGGCGCTCTCGCAGAGCAACAATCTGCCGAACAAGTTCCTGGTCTCGACCGCCCTCTCGTACGTGACCGGGTCGCACAATTTCAAGACCGGCATGCAATGGCAGTTCGGATCGATCGGGTACCAGTACGACGCGAACGCGGACCTGGTGCAAATCTATCGCAACGGCGTGCCGAACAGCGTCGCCGTCTACAACACGCCGACGGAGGCGACCTCGTTTCTCAACGCCGACCGGGGCATTTTTGCGCAGGACACCTGGACGCGAAAGCGCCTGACGCTCAGTGGCGGCCTGCGGCTCGAGCATTTCAACTCGGAGCTCGAGCAGGTGAACCTGCCGGCCAGCCGCTTCCTGCCGGCGCGCAGTTTTGGGCCGGTCAAGGACTATCCCAACTGGAACGACGTCGCGCCGAGGTTCAGCGCCGTGTTCGACGTGTTCGGCGATGCGACGACGGCCGTCAAATTCACCGCGAACAAATACATGGCGTCGTGGGCCGGCGGCTGGGCGGCTCGCTACAACCCGTTCACGTTCGCGAGCGATACGCGCAGCTGGACCGACACCAACAAGGACGACATCGCGCAGGACAGCGAGATCGGGCCGAGCAATAACCGGAGGTTCGGCGTGGCGCAGAGCCGGTTTCCGGATCCGAACCTGCGGCGCGAGTACAACGTCGAATACGGAGCCAGCGTGCAGCGTCAGCTCCTTCCGCGCGTGTCTGTCCTGGCGGGATACTACCGCCGCAATTTCCGGAATCTCGAGAAGTCGATCAACACGCTCCTCACCCTGTCGGACTACAACCCGTTCACGACGACGAATCCGGTCGACGGCCAGCCGATCACGGTCTACAACCTCAATCCCGCCAAGCGCGGCCAGGTGAATCTCGTCGACAGCAACTCATCGATCAACAAGCGGTATTACGACGGCTACGAGCTCAGCTTCAACGCCCGGCTGCCCAGGGGCGGGAATCTCTTCGGCGGCTGGTCGAGCGATCGGATTCGCAACATCTCGTGCGACACCAACGATCCGAACAAGCTGCTCTACTGCGACCAGACACAGCTCGCCATCCCGTTCCGTCAGGACTTCAAGATGGCCGGTCACTATCCGCTGCCGTGGGGCCTGGCGGCAAGCGCGACGTTCTTGAGCTTCGCGGGAAACGCCAACCAGACGGACCAGACGCAGAGCCTCGCGGTGAACTGGCCCGTGCCGTCCGCGCTGTTCCCCGGCGGGCAGACCGTCGCGGGTCTGACGCTTCCGGTCATCGCACCAGGGACCAAGTTCCTCAACCGATGGCAGCAGCTCGACGTGGAGGGGAGGCGCACGTTCAGGGTCGGCCGCTATCAGGTGACCGCCCAGCTGGATGTGTACAACACGCTGAACTCGAACGTCGTGCTGACCCAGAATCAGACGTTCGGAACCGCGCTGGGACAGCCCTTCACGATTCTGCAGGGGCGGATTTTCAGGGCGGCGATGCAGATGAAGTTCTGACGCGGGCGACGCCCGAACGAGACGCATGACGCGGCGCTACGGCACGAGCCGCAGATGTCCGAGCGCGCCGCGATCGATCGCGGCGCGATCCACGCGCATCTTTCTGTGCCTGACCGCGCGCCAGTCCTTCATGAAATCATCGTAGTGGGGCGACAGGAAGTGCCCGGACTGGCCGACGGCGTCGAGGAAGCGGCTGTCGTTGGCGGGAGAGAGATCGATGATCTCGCGGTAGCCCGGTATCGTGTGCACTTCGTACGGATGATCCGCTGCGGTGACGCCGACGTTCACCGTGCTCCAGTCGCCGCCGATGCCGGCCGAGCGGCTGAGGATCGGGCGCAGCGCCGCCACCGAGTCGAGCGCGTGCGGAAACATCGCGAGGTGCACCGCATCCCACCGCCAGCGCGTCATGTCGCCGCCCAGCCTGTTCTGCAGGTCCTCGACGCCTGCGCGGAACGCCCCCATCACCGCGTCGTCACACGTCTCCCGCTTCGTCGTTGCCGCATCATCGCACCACGGCGAGTCGTTGGACCCGAGCGTGTCGGCAAGGAAACGCGAGACGAAAGAGAATTTCCCCTGATACAGCTCGGTCGCGGCGGGACCGATGGCGTCGGCGACGAGCGCCGGGGTCAGGTGCAGGAACCACGCCTGGAAGAGCGCGGCGGCGACGCTGTCGCCCGTCGCGTTGAAGTCCCACCGGCCAAGCCGATCGAGCGCGGGCCGATCGTGCGCATCGGCCGCGCGCGCGTGCGACAGCAGCACCGGCAGCAGCGCCTGTGCGTGCAGCGAGAGCGTGTCGCCCTGGATGCGCGCGAAATCGTCCGGGGTGAAGCGGCGCGCAGGGCCAGGGGCAAGCCGAACACCAGCGGAAACCGGCCCATCGGGGACGGCGCCGAGAAGGTCCACGATCCGTTGCGCGCGGTACGGCTCGGTCCATTCGACCCCGAGGTTGTGGCGGTACGTCGCGGGCGCCGGTCGGTGGTTCGCCGTCACGATCGCGTGCTCGGGCGGGTCGAAGACGTGCGGCAGCTCGTCGAAAGGCACCCAGCCGGTCCACTCCCCGTCGCCGGTCCAGCCGTCGGCCGGCCGCGAGCCGTCGCCGGAGGCGCGCAGCGGGATGCGGCCCGGCGCGTAGTAGCCGATGTGTCCCTCGACGTCGGCGTAGACGAAATTCTGCGACGGCACGACGTAGCCGCGCAGCGCGTCGGTGAACTCGGGCCAGCTGCGCGCCTCGTTCATTTTGAGGAACGCCGCCAGCGTTCCATCGACCGGATCGAGCGCCGTCCAGCGGAAGGCGAGCGGCTCGATCGGCGGCGGCCTCGGTGTCGTGTTCGACTCCGCGTTGTTCGCGTTGATCGCGTCGGACACGAGCGGGCCGTGTCGGGTCACGCGCACGTTCAGCACGACCGGCGCCGCCCCCTTGACGGCGATCGTCTCGGGGATCACGCTGATCGGCTCCTGCGCGCCGCGGAATTCGGCGTGCGTCCCTGCCGCGTCCAGGCGCTCGCGATAGAGATCCTCGACGTCCGCGGCGACGTTGGTGGCACCCCAGGCGATGAACTTGTTGCGTCCCAGCGCGACCGCGGGGATGCCCGGGAACGTTCCGCCGATGACGTCGAAGTCGCCGGCGGAGATATGTGCGAGGTACCACGTGGACGGCAGCCGGGTCCCCAGATGCGGATCGTTGGCGAGCAGCGGCTTGCCGCTCGCGGTCATCGTGCCGTCGACTACCCAGTTGTTGGAGCCCAAGCCCTCGGTTGATGCGTGTGTCAGGAGGTCACGCGCGACAGGATCCCCTGACGAGACCGCGGAGACGAATGCGCGCGACCAGGAAGAGAGCGGGTAGGGCCGGAAGGGCGGGTCGGTTGGGATATTGGAGCTCTCCGTGTGGGACCCATGTGACCCTCCTGCCGTACCCGCCCCGATTGCCCCAGCCGCCCCACCTGTCCCTGTGAGGATGCTGAGTCCATCCGCGGCGTAAGGCGGCATCAGCTGCGCCGTTCGCTCCGGCCCCACCGCGGTCAGCAGGTCGTGGCGCAGCAGCTCGAACGAGTAGTTGCCGCTCAGGTCCCACGCCATCATCTTCACCCAGACGACGACGTCGACGCCGGTCCAGGGCTCGGGCTCGAACCGGAGCAGCGTGAATTCCGGCGGCAGGCCCGCGCCGTGATGCGTCGCGATGAACGCGTTGACGCCGGCGACGTAGGCGTTCACCTGCTGCTGCGCCCAATCGGGCGTGGATGCCCAGGCCGCGCGCGCCGCGCGGCCAAAACCCACCGTTCGCAGGAACCGGTCCTGCGGCAGCGTCGCGGCGCCGAGCACCTCGGACAGGCGCCCGTGCCCGATGCGGCGCTGGAATTCCATCTGCCAGAGGCGATCCTGCGCGTGCGCGTAACCGAGGCCGAACAGGCCATCGAGCTTGGTCGCGGCGACAATGTGCGGGATCGCGTCGGCGTCGCGGACGATCTCGATCGGCGCCGACGCCCCTGCGACCTTCGTGGTCCCCTCGATCTGCGGCAGCGATCGGCGCAGATAGTGGCACCCCGCCGCCGCCGCAATCGCCGCGAACAGGACGATCGCCGCGCACGTCTTCAGGATCGGTCGTCGCATGTCAGAATGATACCGATTGCAGACGTCAGATGGCAGATTGCAGGTTCAGCGGTTGAAACCGGTGCTCGACCGGCTCTACGCCGACTTCAACCACGCCGACTCGGCGACCGATCCCGTCCAGATCGTTCGTCGGTTCACGCGAGACGACGACCGTGAGGTGGTCGGGTTCATCGCGGCCGCGCTCGCGTTCGGCCGCGTATCGAGCGTGCTGCAGTCGATCGCGCGCGTGCTTGCGGTGATGGGTCCGGATCCGGCGGCCTACGTCCGGCGCTTCGACGCGCGCCTCGACGGTCCGTCACTGGCCGGCATCGTGCATCGCTGGACGCGCGAAGCCGACATCGTCGCCCTGCTGTGGCTGCTGCGGCAGATGATCGATCGCGCGGGATCGGTGGAAGGGTTTTTCCTCGAAGGGTACGATCCCGCGGCCGACGACATCGCGGGCGCGCTCGACAGTTTCTCGACGCGCGCGATGGCGCTCGATCTGAAAGCGGCCTACGGCCGGGTCCCGAAGCGGCCGGGCGTCTGTTATTTCTTTCCGCGCCCGTCGGCCGGGTCGGCGTGCAAGCGGCTGAACCTGTTCCTTCGCTGGATGGTCCGGCGCGACGCGGTAGACCTCGGTGCGTGGACGCGCGTGTCGCCGGCGAAGCTGATCGTGCCGCTCGACACCCACGTGATCCGCGTCGGCCGCTGTCTGCGCTTGACGAGGTATACGAGCCCGGGATGGCGGATGGCATGCGACATCACGGCCTCGCTGCGGCGTCTCGACGCCCGGGATCCCGTGAAGTACGACTTCTCGGTGTGCCACCTCGGGATGATGAACGCCTGCGGGTTCAGCCGCCCGCAGGCGGACTCTCAGTGCCCGCTACGTGGGGTCTGCCGGCCACGCTCGCGTACACGTCGGCGGTCTCGGACACCATCCGCTCGACGGTGAACCGTTCGCTGACGCGCGCGAGCCCCGCGTCGCCCATCCGCTGCCGCAGATCCGTGTCCTTCAGCGCGCGCACGATCGCGTCCGCCAGCGCATGGTGATCGCGCACAGGGACGAGAAGCCCGTTGACGCCGTCCTCGACGATCTCAGGGATGCCGCCGGCGCGCGTGGCGACAACCGGCCGCGCGCACGCCATCGCGTCGAGCAGCGACGTCCCCAGCCCTTCGGTGACCGAGCTCATCACGAACAAATCGAAGCCCTTGATGCACCCGAGCACGTCGGTCCGGAAGCCGGGGAGCAGGACGTGCTTCTCGAGGTGATGCTCGCGCACCTGCTTCTCGAGATGCTCGCGCAGTTCGCCCTCGCCCAGGATCACGAAGCGTGCGTCCGGCACCTCCTGAACCACGAGGTGCGCGGCGTCGATCAGATAGCGCTGCCCCTTGTGTGGAACCAGCGCGGCCACGTTGCCGATCGCGGGCGAGCCGTGCGGCAGCCAGAACGCCTCGTGCACGTTCACCCGCGGCGCGGCGGTCACGTGCTCGACGTCGATCCCTTCGTGCACCGTCACCGCGCGATCGTCCGGCACGCCGTCGGCGATGAGCATCTGGCGGATCGCCTCGGACGCGGCGATGAAGCAGTCGACCTGGCGATACTTCCAGCGCGAGAACGAATTGCCCTTGAGGTGGAAGTCGACGCGGCGGGCGGCCACCAGCGCGGGCGTCGGACCGCCTTTCGCGGACGCCGATCCGATAGACAGCGCCAGCGCCGCCATGGCGACGCCGTGCGGATCGTGCGCGTGGACGATGTCGGGCGCCAGCCGCTTGAGGATCCGCGAGAATTTCCAGGCGGCCGAGAGGTCCATCTCGGTCCGCGGCGCGATCGGAATCAGGTCGAGCCCTTCCGCCGCCCGCCGACGCAACTCGCCGTCCGGATGCGCGACCAGCGCCGCCCGGTGGCCGATCGACCGCAGCCCGTTCACGGTGAGCAGCACCTGGTTCTGGCCGCCTCGCCAGGTGCGTGCGGTGTCGACGTGGAGGGAGAACATCGAGATTTCAGATTTCAGAGTTCAGATTTGAGAGTTTGCGCGCGCTGGAGTTCCCACAGCTTGGCAAACTTGAGGAACACGTAATAGGCGTTCATCGACGAGATGATGAAGCCCGGCACGCCGTCGCGGATGCCGCCGCGGGCGATGTAGTTGCGCAGGAACGCGAGCGGCGGATGGCCGGCCAGCTGCAGGATGCCGGCGCGCCGTCCGTCTTCATGCATCTGCCGCGCGGCCAGCGTCGTGTAACGGTCGATGGTTTCCAGATGATCCGCGATGTCGCGATACGCGAAATGCTGGATCTCACCCCGCAGCTGTCCTCTGGATCCGTCCGCCGCCAGCGCCTCGTGCACGTAGCGTCCGGTCCACCGCGCCCGCCGGCGGTCGTAGAGCCGGTCCTGGTAATCGGGATACCAGTCGGTCGAGCGCACCCATCGGCCCAGATGCCACGTCACCCGCGGAATGCGGAACGCCGCGTGGCGCGGGTCCGCCGCGAGCGACGCGCGGATGTCATCGGCCAGCGCCGGCGTGACGCGCTCGTCGGCATCGAGCGACAGGATCCAGTCGTGGCTCGCCAGCGACGCCGCGTAGTTCTTCTGTTCGATGTGTCCGAGCCACTCGTGGACGACGACGCGATCGGTGTGCTGGCGGGCGATGGCGACCGTGTCGTCAGTGCTCCGTGAATCGACGACGACGATCTCGTCGGCCCAGGCCACCGACGCGAGGGCCGAGCCGAGATCCGCCGATTCATTCCTGGCGACGACGGTCACCGACACCTTCGGCACCCCGGGAGTGTACTTGAGGGCGGGCAGGGCGGGTAGGGCAGGTCAAGTCGTCAAGAGGAAGCAACCGCGGAGAGCGCAGAGACCGCAAAGGACAAAAGGCTGTTCTCTGCGTGCTCAGCATTCTCGGCGGTTGCTTCTTCGACCGTCGTGGCGCTAGCGGGCGACCTGAACGATACTGCCGCCGCCGTTGATCGGCACCTGCTGCACTGCCTCGAAGTCGACCAGCGACTTGTTGTAGTCGGAGATCGCGCGGATTTCCACGGTGCGCGCCAGCGACAGATCGCGCTGCGCCTGAACGACGAAGAACGGCGACGACATGCCGGCCGCCAGCTTCTTCTCTTCCGCTTCGAGCTTTCTCTCCTGCAGCTCGCGCGACGCACGCGCCGACTGGACGCGCTGCTGGTTCGTCTGCACGTCCCGAGCGACGGCGCGCACCTGCGTCGTGACCTGCATCTGCATGTTCTTGAGCTGCGTCTGCGCCTGGTCGTACTCCAGCTTCACGCGCGCGAGGTTGGCGTGCGCCGTGTTCGCGCCGATCGGGTAGCCGACGGTCACGCCGAACGTCCACGTGGGGTACTGGCTCTGGAGGACGTCGCCGAGGACGCCGCCGAAACCGTGGTTGGCAATCACCGTCCGGCTCGGCGTGCCCCCCGCCGCGACCTCCGCGAGGTTCACCGGGCTCAACTGGCTGCCGCCGACGCCGACCGGGTTGTAGCCGATGTTCGCGTTGACGTCCGGCTTGATCTGGTTGCCGTAGTACTTGATGTTGATGTCGCTCTGTTCGAGCGCGTTCTTCGCGCTGCGCACGTCGGACCGCTTGTCGAGCGCGTTGCGCACCGCCGCATCGAGGTCGATGGCGCGCGCGTCGAAGGACGGCGCGTCGCTCGGCTCGAACGCGACGTTCCAGAAGTCGGGCGTCCCCGGGTCGAGGATCAGGGCGCGCAGCTGATCCTGCGCCTGCCTGATGGCCGCTTCCGCCACGATCACGCTCGACTCGTTGGTCGCGACCTCGGCCTGCGCCTGCACGATGTCGATCGGCGCCATCGTGCCGATCTCGACGCGCTTCTGGTTGTCCTTCAGCGATTGCCGCGACAGCGCCAGCGATTCCTGCTGCGCCTTGAGGTTGTTGATGGAGTAGGAGAGCTCCCAGTACGCGTTTCTCACGTTCCGCAGCGTCTGGGTGACGACGCTTTCGAGCTGGATGTCGGACAGGTCGCGCACCTTCTTGCTCACGGCCACCTGCTGCCGGATCGAGTCGATCTCGAAGTTGCGCAGCAGCGGCTGGGTGAACTGGAGGTTCAGGTTCGAGCTGAGCTGCGGGCTGAAGCTGCTGAACAGGTTGGTCGTCGTGAAGCGCGAGCTGTTCCAGTTCGCGGTGTAGTTCGCGCCCCACGGCAGCGTCTGGGCGAGGCCGACGCCGGTCGCGAACATGCCGTTGGCGACGCTCGTCGCACCGCCCGAGAGCGAGCTCGTCGAGGCCGACGTCTGCGACTGGCGCGTGACCGTCGTCGAGAAGTTGGGCGCCCAGAGCGAGTGCGCGAGCGAGACGCCGGTGTCCTGAATCTGGGGGTCGAAGCGCTGAATCCGGATGCCGAGGTTCTGCTCCATCGCGAGCTTGACCGCCTCGTCAATCGAGATCCGGCGGACCGTTTCGCCCGGTTCCCGCGCGGCGCCCTGCGCCGCGGCCTGCAGGGCGACACGGAGGCTGGGCTGTCCGCCCTGGCCGAACGCGGACAGGGGCCACACGAACATGGACATCGTGAAGAACGCGGCGGCGCTTACGGCCATCCGGGCGCGGGGAATCGGCTGGTGCAGACGCATTGCTGACGCTCCATCGAAAGGGTCCGGCTGAAGCCGGACACGGCTGACGCGGGACACCCCGTGCGGCCAAAAGGGTCCTGGCTGACGCCGGACACACGTATCAAAAGGTATCCCGGATGCTGTTCCGATCAGTAGACGTTTGGCGGGGAAGTTCGGTTCGGACCAATTGTACCCTCTAACAGCTCCGCGGCCGCCGTGCGGCGCCGATCGTGGGGGCCCCGTCCCGCATGTGATTGACGCAGCCAAGGGCAATCGGGCCGTACGTGGCCGGCTTTGGTGTATAACGGTGCCCATTCGGATAGGCAGAACGGAAATTCCGGCCGTTGATTAACGGAGGGCGACATGAGCGATCGATGCCTCACCTCAGCGGGTGCCCTGGCCATCGTGATCGCCGTGACATTCCTGGCGCCCGTGCCGGTCGCGGGCCAGGCGCCGGCGTCAGGAGCGGGGACGACTCCAGCGGCCGCCGCGACACAATCGTGGACTCTGCCACGTACTGCTGACGGCCAACCTGACTTGCAAGGCGTGTGGCTGAACAACAGCGCAGCCCCGTTGGAGCGACCGAAAGCACTGGAGGGAAGACAGTTTCTGACCGACGACGAAGTGACGGAGCTGAAGCAGCGGGCGGCTCGGCTTCTCATCGACGGGAACAACGACTTTGCCGGCGGCGACAGTCTTTTCCTGGCCGTCTTGGCGAACGCCGCACAGTACAAGAACCCCAACTCGACCGGGAGTGCTCTCGACATGATCGAGAGAGAGTTCGATACCCGCACGTCGCTGATTGTGGATCCACAGGACGGAAAAGTTCCGTGGACGCAAGAGGGGAAACGGCGACAGGCCGCCGCTGCGGCGGCGGGGCTCGCCGCAGCTCCCGCGGGACCGGAGGACTTCACCAATGCCATGCGCTGCCTTACGTACGGCGTGCCCCGGCTTGGCGTGAACAACTACAACGGCGCGGGTCCCATGGGCTACTACCAGATTGTGCAGGCTCCGGGATACGTCATGCTCGCGTTGGAGGCGATCCACGAGGCTCGCATCATTCCCCTCGATGGGCGTCCCCATCTGCCCGAGAGCATTCGTCAGTGGAGCGGGGACTCGAGGGGCCGATGGGAGGGGGATACGCTCGTCGTCGAGACGACCAACTTCTCTCCCGAAGGCAATGTGATGGGCTCCGGCGGACATCTGCACGTGGTCGAACGTTTGACGCGTGTCGCCGCTGACACGATCAACTACGAAATCACGCTCGCCGATCCGACGACATGGACGAAGCCATGGACAGCCCTGATTCGCCTGAAACAGAGTCAGGCGAGGATCTACGAGTACGCGTGTCACGAGGGGAATTTCGGCATCGTGCACGGCATCCTGGCTGGGGCTCGCGCGGCGGAGGCGGCTGCGGAGAGAGCCGCCACGCGTCCGAAGTAAGTCCGCGTGAGGGGGTGCCAACCGTCACGATTCGGCTTGTCCATGCGTATGTCTGCCCGCCCCTGGTCCGCCCTCGCCGCGCTGGCGCTCGTCTCCACCATGGCTCATCTGACCGGGGCCGGCGCCCCCGCGCCGCGAGTCGGCCATCCCCTGTTCGAGGACACCATCAAACCCCATGACACGCGACGAGCTTCTTGACCTGTACCGCGCGTCGGGCGCGCTGCTCGACGGCCACTTCCGGCTGACGTCCGGCCTGCACAGCTCCGGCTACCTGCAGTGCGCGCTCGTGCTGCAGCATCCGCGGCATGCGGAGGCGCTCGGCCGCGCGATCGCGGAGCGCGTGCAAGATCTGCGCGTGACGGTGGTGCTGTCGCCGGCGCTCGGCGGGGTCGTCATCGGACAGGAGGTCGGACGCGCGCTCGGCGTGCGCGCGATCTTCGCCGAGCGTCAGGACGGCGCGCTCGCGCTGCGCCGCGGCTTCACGCTCGCCGGCACGGATCGCGTGCTCGTCGTCGAGGACGTCATGACGACCGGCGGGTCCACGCGCGAGACGTTCGAGGTGGCGAAGGCGGCGGGCGGGCTGGTGGTGGGGACCGCCGCGATCGTCGATCGCTCCGGCGGCGCGATTCGCTTCGACGTCCCGTTCACCTCGCTGCTGGAGATCGCGCTCCCGACCTACGATTCCGATCAGTGTCCGCTCTGCGCGCAGGGGCTCCCGGTGGTCAAGCCGGGGTCAAGAGCCGTGACGGCGTAGACCATTGCGGAGTCGCAGGATGGAACCTCGTCTCCTTCCCTTTCTGCAACGCTTCTTTCCTGTCATCCTGCAATTACGCTGATGCCGACTTTCAAGATCACCGTCGCGTACGACGGCACCGGTTACGTCGGCTGGCAGCGGCAGGCCAACGGCGTGTCGATCCAGGCGCTGATCGAGCACGCCTTGCGCGATCTCGACGGGCGCGACGTGACGGTGGCTGGGGCCGGGCGCACCGACGCCGGTGTCCACGCGCTCGGCCAGGTCGCCGCCTTCGCCCTCGCGCGCGAGCTGCCACCCGATGTGCTCGTACGTGCGCTCAACGCGCATCTGCCTCACGCGGTCCGGGTCCTCGCCGCAGAGGAAGCGCCGCAGGCGTTCGATCCGCGATTTTGCGCGCGCGCAAAAACCTATCGCTACCGCTTGTGGAACGGCGATGTGATGAGCCCGTTCGAGCGTGCCTACGCGTGGCACGTGCCGGGGCCGCTGGACGTGGAGGCGATGCGCGCCGCCGCGCGCCTGCTCGAAGGCCGACACGACTTCGCGGCGTTTCAGGCGGCCGGCAGCTCGGTGGCGACGACGGACCGGGAAATCTTCGTATCGCGAATTATGGACTGCGGATTGACTGGAGAGGAGTCCGCAATCGAATCCCCAATCGAATCTGCAATCCGCAATCCGCAATCCGCAATGCTCACGTACGAGGTGGCCGGCACCGGCTTCCTTCGCCACATGGTGCGCATCATCGTCGGTTCGCTGGTAGAAGTCGGGCGCGGGCGGCGGCCGGTCGAGTGGATGCGCGGCGTGCTGGCCTCGCGCGACCGGACCGGGGCGGGGCCGACGGCGCCGCCGCACGGGCTGTTTCTGGTGCGGGTCGAGTATGCCGACGCGCTTGCGGCAGGGTCCTAGAAGCTTGTACACTCGGGGTTTGCTCACGAAGGAACCGTAATGTCGCTTGAGCAGCTCCTGGCGTCGATTCCGCCGGGATCGCATGACGAGACGCTGGCGCGGCAGGTCAACTTCGAGCAACTGCCCGCGCACGTCGCCATAATCATGGACGGCAACGGGCGATGGGCGGCGCAGCGGCATCTGCCGCGCGTCGAGGGCCATCGTGCCGGCATCGACTCGGTCCGCGATGTCGTCGAGACATCGGCGCGGCTCGGCATCGGCGTGCTGACGCTCTACGCGTTTTCGATCGAGAACTGGAAGCGGCCGCGCGCGGAAGTCAACACGCTGATGATGCTGCTGAAGCGCTACATCCGCCTCGAGCTCAGCACCCTGCTGAAGAACAACATCCAGTTCCGCGTCATCGGCCGACCCGACGAGCTGTCGCCCGACGTCCAGCACGAGCTGGAGATCGGCATC
>JAYVYV010000059.1:0-5264 GCA_043783985.1 Acidobacteriota bacterium
GAGCTCGGTGAGCGCGGGGCTCGACTGCCACGCCAGGCCCAGCACGCCGAGGCCGGTGCTGACGTAGTCGCCCAGCACGCTGGCCAGCGTGCCGTTGCAGGGAAAGTAACCGAAGAACTGCGGATGCTGCCAGTGCGACAGGCCGGGCACGATGATCCGATCGAGATCGCGGATGATGTCGGCGAACGGCTCGGGGCGGTCGGGTGGCTCCGCGGGCAGCTGCTTCCTGACGTCGCCCGGGTGCGTGCGCGCCATCACCGGCCTGGACGAGACGGTGGTGCGGTAGTCGGCGATCCAGTCGACGATCTGGTGGCCGGCGGCGCGAAATTCTTCTGGGGTCATCCCGCCGATTCTACGGCACGTCGAGCGCGCGAGACCGGGGATTTGCCGCCAACACGAAACTCGCGAGAGGCAACACCGTGAGTGATCCGCGGATACAATTTTCTTCCATGTCGGTCACGGCTTCGTGTATTTTCCGTGCTGTGCGCGCCGCCTTCTTGCTGGTCCTGGTGCTTGCGTCCGCGTCAGCCGCGGCGCAGCCGTTCACCGGGACCAGGCAGCCCGACGTCCGCTACGTGCCGTCGCCCGACAGCGTGGTCGACGCCATGCTGGCGCTCGCGCATGTCACGGCGAGCGATGTCGTCTTCGATCTCGGATCCGGCGACGGCCGGATCCCGATCGCGGCGGCGCAACGGTACGGCGCCGTCGGCGTCGGCGTCGAGATCGACGCGAAGCTCAATCGCGAGGCCGCCGGCAAGGCGAAGCAGGCCGGCGTCGCCGGCCGCGTCCGGTTCGTCACGCAGGACCTGTTCGAGGCCGACATCAGCCAGGCGACGGTCGTGACGCTGTTTCTTCTTCCCCGCATCAACCAGGAACTGATCCCGAAACTGAAGCGGGAACTGCGTCCCGGCACGCGGATCGTGTCGCACCAGTTCGACATGGGCGCGCAGTGGCCGCCCGAACAAGCGCAGGACGTCAACGGGCTGATGATCTACCTGTGGACCGTCCGGTAAGCTGCGTCGGGACGATGGGGCGGGGAGGTCTAGTGCGGCGCCTTCGCCGGTGGGATGTCTTTGACGATGAACACGCGCTCGCCCGGCTTGATCAAACCCAGCTCGCGTCTGGCGATCTCTTCGATCGCGCTCGGATCCTCGCGCAAACGCCGGGCCTGGTCGCGCAGCCGGGCATTCTCCGCGCGCTGGCGTGAAAGAGAGGTGGCCAGCCCGTCGTATTCGTGTCGGGCGCGCAGCATCGCCAGCAGCCCGCGCTCTCCCACCAGACCGTCGACGATAATGATCGAGGCGACCAGAATGACCAGGGCCTGAATGATTCGCCGGTTGCGCGACGGACGTGCGGGCGCGTCGCGTCGCCGCCGCAACGTCCGGGTGTCGATCTTCGTCCTCACGTGAAAAAACAGTACAACAACTCTCGTGAAAGTACAAGAACTATGACTGACCTCATCCTTATTCTCACGACGATCCCCGACGACGATCGCGCCGGCGGCCTCGCGCGGACCCTCGTCGAGGAGGGGTTGGCGGCGTGCGTGAACGTGTACGCGCCGATGACGTCGACCTACCGCTGGCGGGGGCAGATCGAGGTCGAGCCCGAACGGCAGGTCGTGATCAAGACCACGCGGGGCCGCCGTGCCGCGATCGAGGCGCGCCTCCGGTCGTTGCACCCTTACGAGCTGCCGGAGTTCGCCGTGCTCGACGCCGCGGCCGGCGAGGCCTACGGGAAATGGGCTACCGACGCCGTCGGTGGGTGACGAGCTCGAAGACCATCGGCAGCACCGAGACGACGACGATCCCGATCGTCACGAGCGAGAAGTTGTTCTTGATCATCGGGATGTTGCCGAAGAACCAGCCCGCGCCGAGGCACAGCGAGACCCACGCGACGGCGCCCACCGCGTTGTAGAGCACGAACGCGCCAGGCGTCATCTGCGCCGCGCCCGCGACGAAGGGCACGAACGTCCGGACGATCGGGACGAAACGCCCGAGGATGACGGCCTTGCCGCCGTACCGTTCGAAGAAGGCGTGCGCCCGGTCGAGGTAGGCGCTGTTCAGCAGGCGCAGGCCCGGGGCCGGCATGCCGTCGGCGCCCGGTCGGGGGTCTGACCCCGCCGCCGATCGCGCAAACACCCGCGGGCCGATGAACCGTCCGACCGCGAAGTTCACCGTGTTGCCCGCGAAGGCCGCGAACGTCAGCAGCCCCAGCATCGCGGTGATGCGCAGCTCGCCGGTCGCGCACAGCGCGCCGGCCGCGAACAGCAGCGAGTCGCCCGGCAGGAAGGGCGTCACGACGAACCCGGTTTCGGCAAACACGATCGTGAACAGGATCGCGTAGACCCAGGTGCCGTACCGGGCGACGAACTCGAGCAGGTGCTTGTCGAAGTGCAGGACGAAGTCGATCACGGAAGGGACCGGCGGCTAGACGGCATCGAGCGCCTGGGTGAGATCGTCCTTGAGGTCGTCGATGTCCTCGATGCCGGCCGAGATGCGGACCAGGCCGTCGGTGATCCCGATCGCCGCGCGCCGCTCCGGCGGGACCGATGCGTGCGTCATGGTCGCCGGATGCGAGATCAGCGACTCGACGCCGCCGAGGCTTTCGGCCAGCGCGTGCAGCCTGACGGCGTTGAGCATCCGCCGCGCCGCCTCGAGCGATCCGAGCTCGAACGCCAGCATGCCGCCGAACCCGCGCATCTGCGTCCTGGCCAGTGCGTGCTGCGGGTGCGACGGGAGACCAGGGTAGTAGACGTGCCGCACTTTCGGATGCGCGCTCATGAACTCGGCGAGGGCGAGGCCGTTGGCGTTGTGCGCCTGCATCCGGATGGGCAGGGTCTTGGTCCCGCGGAGCACCAGGAACGAATCGAACGGGCTCAGGATCGCGCCTTCAGCGTTCTGCACGAACTTCAGCCACTCGATGTCGTCGTCTCGCACGGCGACGACGATGCCGCCGACGCTGTCGCTGTGGCCGTTGAGGTATTTCGTCGTGCTGTGGGTGACCAGATCAGCGCCGAACTCGATCGGCCGCTGCAGGTAGGGGCTGGCGAACGTATTGTCGACGACCAGCCGCGCATCGTGGCGGTGGGCGAGCGCCGCCGCCGCGCGCAGGTCGGTCAGGCGCATCACCGGGTTGGTCGGCGTTTCGACGAACAACATCCTGGTCGCGGGCGTCATCGCGCGCTCGACTTCGTCCAGGTTCGACGTGTCGACATACGTGAACGACAGCTGATAGCGCCGCAGCACTTTGTCGAACAGGCGGAACGTGCCGCCGTAGGTGTTGTCGGAGACCACCACGTGGTCCCCCGATTTCAGCATGGTCGCGATCGCGCCGATCGCCGCCATGCCCGAGGCGAAGGCGAAGCCCTCCTTGCCCGATTCGATCGCCGCGAGGTTGCGCTCGAGCGCCATCCGCGTCGGGTTCTGCGTGCGGGCGTACTCGTACCCCTTGTGTTGGCCGAGCGCCTCCTGCACGTAGGTCGACGTCTGGTAAATCGGCGTGATGATCGCGCCGGTCGATGGGTCCGGCTCCTGGCCGGCGTGGAGGCAGATGGTGCTGAAACGCGCGCGGGATGTGAGCTTCACGATCCAACTACGATAACATGATCCTCCGATGAACAGGCGTGCGTTGCCACCCCCGTCGGCCGATCGGCGCGAAGGCGTCCGCGGCGCGCTGCTGCATACGCTGCCGGGTCGCGCGATCGTCATCGGGCTGGCGGTCAAGCTCGCCGTGTTGTTCGTCGGCCTCGCCTCCAGCGGCGTCCCGCCGTTCTTCGCCGTCGTCGACACCGTGGCCGGCCTGACGGCGGCGGTCGGCCTCGCGTACTTCACCGTCAGCCTGATCGTGCTGGCGAAGCGCCGCCTGCTCTGGCGCGTGCGGCGCAAGCTGATCCTGTCCTACGTCTTCATCGGGTTCGTCCCGGCGCTGCTGCTCGTCGCCTTCTCGCTGCTGTGCGCGTTCCTGCTGTTCTACAGCTTCAGCTCGTACCTCGTGCAGAGCCGCCTGCGCGCCCTGAGCGAGCAGGCGCGCTTCCTGGCGCAAAGCGCCGCGCTCGAGATCCAGCGCGCGGGGGGCCGCGACGCGGCCGGCATCCTCGAACTCCGGCGGGCGAACGCCGCCAGGGACTATCCGGACGTCTCCATGGCGGTGGTGGCCGCAAGCCGCACCTGCGGCGGTCAGGAATTCAGAATTGAGAATTCAGAATTCAGAATTCTGAGGGCTGGCCCGTGGACGCACGTCGACCCGCCGCGCGCCGTGCCCGAATGGGTCGATTGCTCCGGCTTCACCGGCGTGCTGGCCTACTCCCACCGGCGAACCGTCAACAGCCCGGACGAGGACACGCATCTGATGGTCCGCAGCGTGGCGTTCCCGGACGCGCCGCGGTCGGGCTACGCGGTGATCGTGGATCTGCTCGTGAACGACGCCATTCGACAGCAACTGCGCACGGAGACGGGCGTCGAGCTGAAGAGCGTGACTGCGGTCCCGACGCGGAAGGACCAGGACGCGAAGCCCCTGGCCGGCCGCGCCGGCGGCGACGAGGGGCGCGGCGGCCCGACCGCCACGCCCGGACTGCTGAGCAGCCTCACGAGCTTCATCGACTATCACGACTGGGCGACCGGCGCCGCGGGCCCGATGTCGGTGACGAGCGCGCTCAGCGTCCCCGAGCTCTACGACCGCATCTCGGCGGCCGAAGGGAGCGTCGGCCGGACGCTCGGTCAGGGGCTGCTGATTGTGCTCTTCGCGATCGGCGCGCTGTTCCTGGTCATCGAGGCGATGGCGCTCGTCGCCGGCTTCGCCCTGGCGAAGTCGCTGACCGGGTCGGTGCACGCGCTGTTTACCGGCACCGAACGCGTGCGGCAGGGGGACTTCACGCACAAGATCGCCGTGCGCAGCGAAGACCAGCTCGGCGAGCTGGCGCTCTCCTTCAACTCGATGACCGCCAGCATCGAGGATCTGCTGCGGCAGACCGCCGAAAAGAAGCGGCTCGAGGAGGAGCTGCGGATCGCGCACGAGATCCAGATGTCGCTGCTGCCGCAGGGGCCGCTGGTGATGGCGGGGCTGTCGGTCACCGCGCTCTGCGTGCCCGCGCGAGAGGTGGGCGGCGACTACTACGATTTCCTCCCGCTCGACGATCATCGCGTCGGCGTGCTGATCGCCGACGTGTCGGGGAAGGGCACGTCGGCCGCGCTGTACATGGCGGAACTGAAGGGACTGGTGCTGTCGCTCAGCGAGATCCACACGTCGCCCCGCACGATGCTGATCGC
>JAYVYV010000060.1:0-14803 GCA_043783985.1 Acidobacteriota bacterium
TTCGACTCGCTCGTGTTGCGCGTGATGACGATTTCTTCCGGCGTGACGCGGAGGAACTCGGCCAGCAGCGTCCGCGTCTGCTCGCGGCCGTCGCCCAGCTTCGCGCGGTTCTCCTGCGAGGGGTCCCGGTCCATGTCCTTCGTCAGCCGGTACATCGTCTCCAGGACCGGGCCCGACGAGGGGCAGAGGTTTGCGGCGTTCAGCATCGTGAGCTCCTTCGGCATCACGAACTGATCGCGGACGCTCATCCAGAACGCTTCGCCGGGCGACGCCGGCGTCGGGGGCAGGTCGAGGGTGCGCGGCCACGCCGCGTTGGGCGACAGGAACGGAACGGCACCGCCGATCGCCAACAGACGAGCAAATTCACGGCGATTCATGAGGCCTCCTACCGGAAGGGATTGTACGTCGGGCCGAACGCTGCCGCTGACAACTTTTTACAGCTTTCAGGCCCGTAACGAGTCATGATCACGTGTTTCTCAACCTTCCATCACATGAAATTATTGCGACTTGCCGCCGCCGCCCTCTTGTGCGCCCTCGCCGTGGACGCAGCCGCCGCCGACAGCCTCGATTACGCGGCGGTCCGCAAGGACCGCCACCTCGAGGCGGTCCGCACGACCACGCCGATCACGATCGACGGCGTGCTCGATGAAGCGGCCTGGGGCGACGCGCCGCCTGCGACCGGGTTCCGCCAGAGCGAGCCGAACGAAGGCGAGCCGGCCTCTGAGCAGACCGACGTACGCGTGTTGTACGACGACACGTTCCTCTACGTGGGCATGTTCGCTCACGACTCGTCGCCCGGCGAGATTATCGTCAACGATCTGAAGAAGGACTTCGATCCCGGCGCGAACGACGCCTTCGAGGTGGTCCTCGACACCTTCCATGACGAGCGCAACGGCTACATGTTCGCCACCAACGCCATGGGCGCGAAGTGGGACGCCCAGATGGTGAACGAGGGACGCGACGTCAACCCCAACTGGGACGGCATCTGGTCGGTCAAGACGCAGGTGACCGCCGACGGCTGGTCCGCCGAGATCGCGATCCCGTTCCGCACGCTCCGGTTCACCGACGCCGACGAGCAGGCCTGGGGCATCAACTTTCTCCGCCGTCTCCGCCGCAGGAATGAAGACAGCTACTGGGCGCCGCTGCCGAGGATCTATCGCATCGTTCGCGTGTCGTTGGCCGGGACGCTCGATGGTCTCAGCGGCGTGCGGCCGGGCAACGACCTGCGGCTGAAGCCGTACGCGCTCGCGAGCGGCCAGACGCTCGGCACGAATCGCACGAAAGGCGACGCGCAGGTGGGCTTCGACGCGAAGTACGGCGTCACGAGCAGCCTCACCTGGGATTTCACCGTCAACACCGATTTCTCACAGGTCGAAGCGGACGAGCAGCAGGTCAACCTCACGCGGTTCAGCCTGCTCTTTCCCGAAAAGCGCGATTTCTTCCTCGAGAACTCCGGCGTGTTCCAGTTCGGCCCCGGCAATCAGATGGGCGGCGGTGAAGGCGGAGGGGGCGGCGGCGGGGGTGGCGGCGGGGGGGGCGGCGGCGGAGCCGGCCGCACCAATATCCTCGGCGACAACATCCTGTTTTTCAGCCGGCGGATCGGCCTGTCCGACAGTGGCAACGCAATTCCCATCCTGGGGGGGACGCGTCTGACCGGCCGGGCGGGGGGCTTCACGATCGGCGCGATGAACATCCAGCAGCGCCGCGCGGACGCGTCGCCGCCGACGAATTTCACCGCGGTGCGGCTGCGCCGGAACGTCCTGGCGAACTCTGACGTCGGGGTGATGGTGTTGAACAAGGATCCGTCGGGTCCGGCGTTCAACCGGGTCGTCGGCGCCGACGCGAACTTCCGGTTCTTCCGCAACCTGAACATCAACGGGCTCGTCGCGAAGTCGTTTTCGCCGGGTGCGGTCGTCGGCTCGGCGGGAAGCGATCTGATCCAGCGCGGCGGCTTCTCCTACCGCGGCACGGTGCTGGATTCGCGTGCGGCCTACACGCTCACCGGATCGCGATTCAACGACGAGCTCGGCTTCATCCCGCGCACCGGCATCGGCCGGGCCGACGCGTACGTCGGCTTGCACCTGCGGTCGAGGCGTTATCCGGCCTGGCTGCGCGAGTTCTTCCCGCATTACCAGATCGTCAACGTCACGAGGGCCGACGGCGGCGCGTTCGATTCGCGGTACGTGGACTATCACATCCCGATCACGCTGCAGAACGGCACGTTCATCGAGAGCGGGGTGAACGCCAACTCGGAGGTGCTGACCCAGGTGTTCACGATCAACTCCGCGCGCGGCGTCACCATCGCGCCCGGGCGCTACGACTTCAACGAGTACTTCATCACCATGCGGGGCGATCGCAGCGCGACGCTGTCGTTCAGCGGCCGCTACGGCGTCGGCGACTTCTACGACGGCTACAAAAAGTCGTACCAGATCGGGCCGACGCTGCGGGTGAGCAGCCGCCTGAACACGACGGTGACGTGGGCGCGCAACGTCATCAGCCTCCGCACCGGCGCGTACACGACGGATCTGGTCAGCGGCCGCGTGAACTACAGCTTCTCGACCCGCATGTTCCTCAACGCGCTGCTGCAGTACAACACCGACGCGAACCAGTGGACTTCGAACGTGCGCTTCAACATCATCCACCGGCCGCTCAGCGACTTCTTCCTCGTCTACAACGATCGACGCGATCGGACGACCGGCACGCTCGTCGACCGCGCGGTGATTGCGAAGCTGACCTACCTCGTGGCGTTCTGACGCCAGGCGGGCGCGGTGCGTCGTGCCGGCTTCGTGCCGGGCGACCGGTGTCGCCACTTCGCGACGACCCTATCGCGCCAACCGATCGCGCGATACATGAGAACGCAGAACAGGACGTACGCGATCCCCGTGCCCCAGAGCGGCAGCCGGTGGCGCCACATCCAGCTGGCGTACCCGTACACGAGCTCCACGTGGATCCAGTAGATGAAGAGCGAGCTCCGGCCGAGCGTCGCGAGCGGACCGACCGCCGGGCCGCCCCGCGCCACATCCGCCGCGGCGCCGCGCCTCAGCGCTGAGAGCGCGACCTCGCCTCCGTAGATCACGGTGAGCGACATCATCAGAATCCCGACGCGGATCGCAAACCAGGTCGGCGAGCTCGTCCAGAAAGACGACGAGGCGTAGATCGACGGGCGGGCGGCGGTGTAGAAGCCGAGCGCCACCAGGGCGACGCCGGTCGCGCCGAGGATCGCGTGCCGCCGCGTCTCGTCGGACGCGCCGGGCGCCGCCGCGAGCACCGCACCGACCGCGCCGCCCGCGAACACGAAGCCCGCCCAGGGGAACAGCGTGAAGATGGTGAACTCGCCCGCCGGCCGCGCGTACCACTGGAGCCAGATCGGCAGCCGGTCCACCGCCGGCGACGCCCGCACGATCGGCGTCGCCATCGCGAACGCCCATGCGATCGCGGCGTAGCAGCACACGCGCGCCGTCGCCGTGCGCGCCAGCCCCCACACAATCCCCGCGACCGCAATCGACGGCCCCATGATGTTGAGGATGTCGACGCGGAACAGCGTCACCGGATGGCTGCCTGGCGTGATGATGAATCCCTGCAGCCGGAAGAGAAACCCGAGGATGAAGATCTCGAGCCCCCGCCGGCAGATCATCTCGGACGCGGCGCGCCGGCTGCCGGTCCGCTCCGCCGTGCGCGTCGCGGCCAGCACGACGGCGAGACCGGCGAGCCAGAGAAACAGCGGCGCGGCGAAGCCGCCGAGCACCGTGGCGTCGCGGAACGCAATCGTGCGACGCACGCCCGGGCCCAGTCGCGTCCACGCGTCGACCGTATGCGCCTCGATCATCACGAGGACCGCGATCCCGCGCGCCCAGTCGACGTACGCGCGCCTATGGGTGGACGTCATGCGAGGTGGTGAACACGATGTCCTGCCGCATCGAGTGCCACACCGAGCAGTATTTCTCGTACGACAGCGCGATCGCGCGTGCCACGGCGTCCGCCGCCACGTCCCCCTCGACCGTGACCTGCAGATGCATGCGGACGATGCGATGCGGATCCTCGGGCGCGCGGTCCGCGACCAGGTGCGATCGCAGCCCGCGGAACGGCTGGCGTCCCTTCGTCAGGATGTAGCCCACGTCCATTGTCATGCAGCCGGCCAACCCGAAGGCGAGCGCCTGCACGGGCGAGGGGCCGGCGACACCCGAGCTGTCCAGCGTCATCGACGCCGTCTCGCTGGTGCCGGCGAGCACCAGATCGCCCGTCCACGTGAGATCGACGACAGTGGGAGGTTTGGCCACGACAGGAATTGTAGATCACGATCAGAAGCAACCGCGGAGATCGCGAAGCACGCAGAGAAAGGATGCGGCTCTGCGATCTCCGAGGTCTCGGCGGTTGCTTTTGCTAGCGTGCGGCGGAGCCGCGAGCGACCGGCGCCGAGGGCGGCGGTTGAAAAATCGGACTCTTGGAGACGACCGATTTGATCGCGATCCACACCAGCGGGAGGATCACGAGCAGATACGTCAGGACATGACCGAAGGTGCTGTCGGGCCCCCAGGATTCGGTGTTGCGGTGGATGAATTCACTGTAGGGCAGGTACTGCTGCTCGGACATTTCGTGCGCGCCCTTGATCACGAGCTGCACCACGAACACGAACAGGAAGATCGCGGTCGCCTGGAAGAACAGCGCCAGGTTGACGCGGTGGCCGTAGCGCGACCACAACCAGGCGACGCCGGCCGCCGCGAGGCTCCCCAGCGCCGCGCCCAGCACGAGATACGTCGTCTCGTGCAGCTGCATCAGCAGCAGCGCCGTTTCCATGCCTTCGCGGCTGATCATCAGCAGCGTGAACAGGAACACGCCCGCGAACGCCGCAGCGCCGGGGCGCGCGGTCGACGCCTGCAGGCGTCCTTCGATGTCCCCCTTCATGCGGCGGCCGGTGCGCCACATGTGGACGATCATCCAGGCGACCGACGCAGCGGCGACCAGCGCGAGCGGGCCGTCGAGCCATTCCTGGTTCAGCGAGTGGAACAGCAGATAGCCGCCGAGCGCGCTCACCACGACCGCGACGCCGATGCCCCAGTGGACCGCGGAGGCGAGCGCCGCGCGCCCCGACTTGCGGAGGTACGAGAGGCTGATCGCGACGATCAGGAAAGCTTCGAAACCCTCGCGAAGGGTGATGACGAGCGCCTGGAGCATGACTGCGCCTGATCCCGATGATGAGACTGAATCTCAGAATGAGAAATTAGTCTATCGTGGCATATCCGACCAGTCAAGTCGGCTATGGGACCGGAAACCCTGGTACGGCGACGTAGCGGCCACCCAACCCAGCGCGATCGTGTTCAAAACGCGGCGGTTGGGGTCTGCGCGAGCGCGGGTGGCGAGGGCACCCGGCGCGGCAGGTGAATCGAAAATGTCGTGCCGGCTTCTTCGGACGATTCCACGACAATGTGCCCGCCGTGCGCCTGAACGATCTGCGCGCTGATGAACAATCCGAGACCGAGGCCCCGGCTGCCCTCGCCCCGCGCCCGAGTGCCCCGAAACGGATCGAACAGCACCGGCAGCAGATCGGGTGGAACGGCGCCCGCATTGTGGATCGCGATGTCCACGACATCGGGGTGCCGCCCGTCGACGCTGAACGTCAGCGGCGCGGATGGCGATCCGTGGCGGACTCCGTTGGAGATCAGATTCGAAAAGACCTGCGCGAGCCGATCCGCGTCCCACACCCCGCACCGGTCCCCCACGAATGACAGCTCGAACGCCCATGCCGTGGCGGCGATCTCCTCCTCGTCGATGATCTGCCGCACGAGCGGCTCGAGATCCAACCCGCTCGGCGCGAGAACGATTCCCCCCCCGATCCGCGCCCGTGTGAAGTCGAGCAGCTGATCGATCATCCGGGTCATCCGTTCGCCGCTCGACAGGATGCGCGTCAGCGGCCGGACGGTCTTTTCGTCTCCGCTGCGCCGCAGGATCAGTTGAGCGGCGCCCAGGATCGCAGTGAGCGGGTTGCGCAGGTCATGCCCGAGGATGCCCGCGAACAGCTCGTTGAAATGGCCGGTCCGCTCGCGCTCCTGGAGCAGGCGCTCGGCCTGTTGCCGCGCCTGCTCGAGCGCAGCGGCAAGCGCCGACGCCTGGCCCGCGGCTTCATTCGCCACCCGCAGCTGGCCGGCGGTCACGAACGCCGCATGCTCCGCGCGAAACATCGCGCGCAGCAGCGGTGCCGCGGCCGCCAGCAGATCGGCGCACGGCGCGGACGAGCCGCCGAAGATCACGAAGGCGATCCCTGGATAGGCGCAGGCGATGGCCGGCACCGTCTGATCGCTGGCGAACGCCCGCACCGCTCCTGTGTAGGTCCCGGGCGTTCGCGCCTCGGCGAGCAGTTGCTGCCAGCCGCGGCCGCCGGGCAGCGTTTTCGGGAAGCCCGACGCGGGCACGAGCGCCCCGCTGCCCGGGTCTTCGACCAGCACCATCAGCCCCGTGCCCCCCAGGCGTTCGGCGAGCGCCTGCGCCGCCCGCTGACGGCCGTCCGGATCCCCGAGGTCGCCGATCAGGCTCAGCGTGCTGATGTCGTGCATCGGTCGCGTCAGGAGGGCAGCACGAGCAGCACGGCCGTGCAGTTGTGGAAGCCGCTGAACTGCCCGTCGCTGCGCGCAATCTGGCCGTATGTATTACAGCCGACGAATTGCGCCCCGCCGAGCGCGTGCGCCACGTTCTCCAGCTCGTATCCGAACGCGTCGCCGATGCGGAGGCGCGTCGCGACACAGTCGAAAAACAACGCCGCGCCCGGCTTCTGGTTGCCCAGCGCTTTCACTGCGGCATCGGTCGCCGTCCTCGCGGCCACCGCCGCCGACTCGCTGGTCGTCTTCATGATGCGAACGCTGGCGCCCTCGGGGACTTCGGCCGCACACGCCACCGAATCGTCCTCGTCGACGGAGAGCGGGACGCGCAGCCTGTGGCCGCTGGCCGTCTCGATCCCCAGGATGTTGTTCAGGAAGAAGGGCAGCGGGTTCTTTCGATCGAAGGTCTGGCCCGTGGCCTCGGCGTACTGCTCGAACACTTCCGCCGCGGGCGTGCCGTCGAGGCTGATGACTCGCATGCCGGCGGCCTCCGTGACGCGGAAAGGATCGCTGCCGGCCACCCATCCGTGGCAGACGCCGACGCCGAGCGGAGTCGACGAGAGTATTTCGAGCGCCACAACCGCGTCCGAGTGCGCGTGGGTTCCGGAAAAGACGTGCGTCTGCGAAAACCGTGCGTCGTCGCCGGCGCCGCCGCCGACGAATTGGTACTGCGCCGCGGTCAGGAGCGTCAGTTGCTCGATGAGGTCGTCGGCGTGGCCGGCGAGCGCGTCGGTCATCACCAGCGCCGAGCGATACGGGTACTCGTGCCGGTTGATTCCGGCGAACGAAGCCACGACTGCGCTGGCTGCGCGAGCCCGGTCGTGGCTGACGCCGCGTCCAAGGCCAACCGAGAACCGCATCTCCGGCGCGCTGATCGCCAGCGCGCACGCCGTGCCCTCGCCGCGCTGGTCGCCAGTGAATTCGCCGGCCGAAGACGAACCCACCATCACGACCGGGTGACAGGCATCGCGGACGGCGGTCAGCAGCGCGCCGTAATCGAACCGGGCGGAGGCAAAGACGACGAGCGCGTCGGGCGGGCGCTCTCCCAGTTCCACGCGTACTCGTTCGCCCAGTTCACGGCCGGCCCGGACGCTGTCCCACTGTCTCGTATATACAGCCGCCGCCTTCGCCATAACTCAGCGTCTCCTCGGGTGTCCGCAAATGTACTGTCGTTCGGCTATTTTGTTCCATCCCTTTCGCGGATGAGCTGCATTCCGACCCACGTCAGGGACGCGCCCGCACGCCAACGTGCGCGGACGCGAGTAAAGTCGGGTGCGCACACACCCGCCCGTGCGGTAGTACCATCCGCTCAGGCCATCGCCGATGCCCTGTTCCAGGCTGGGCAGCCTGGAGCCGGGCCAACAGGCAGGCGATCGCTTCAGAAAACCCCAGAGGACATATGCTGCTCGCTGTCATGATGACGATCGTCGCGCTCGGCGATTCCACCACCGCCGGCACGCCGGCGCACAAGTCGCCCATCGAGGCGCCGCCCAACGGATCGGGGAACGTCGAAAGCCAGTACGCCTACTGGCTGATGCAGGCGCATCCCGAGTGGCAGGTGCTGAATCGCGGCGTCAACGGCGAGCGCAGCGACCAGATTCGCGCGCGGTTCGCGCGCGACGCGGTGCAGCCCGGGCCGGCTGTCGTGGTCATCATCGCGGGAGTGAACGACGTGTATCAGGGACGCGGCGCGGAGTCGGTCGAGCGCGAGCTCGAGGCGATGTACGAGGCCGCGCGGTCGGCGAAGATCGTCGTCGTCGCCGGCAGCATCATCCCGTTCAACATCGCGACGGCCGACCAGAACGCACGCATGCACGCGGTGAACGACTGGATTCGCGGGTACGCGGCGAGCCACACGGGCCGCGTGGTGTTCTGCGACACGCGCGCGGCGGTCGCCGCGCCGGGACAGCCCGACCGGCTGGTGTCCTCTCCAGACGACCTGCACCCGTCTCCCGACGGCTACAAGCGGATGGCGGCGGCGCTGGAGCCTGCCATAAAAGCGGCGCTTACGAAGACACCGTAGGACGGATGTTCCTGCCTTCGCCGGGCCTCGACGGGATCGCGTCGGTTTGCGGAAGCGGTTGGACCCGGCGTTGCAGTAAGCTCAACCCATGACCGTGTGGAAGCCGATCCCGGTGGCCGCGGCGCTGGCCGCCGCGATGTCGATGGCGCTCGTGGCGCAACAGGGGCCCACCTTCAAGTCGGGTACCCAGATCGTCTCGCTCTTCGTCACCGTGGCCGACGCGCAGAAGCGCCTGGTGCCCGACCTGACGAAGGACGATTTTTCGATCTTCGACAACGAGAAGCCGCAGCCGATCGTCTACTTCGACAACAGCATCCATCCGATCAACGTGGTCGTCATCCTCGACACGAGCGGCAGCATGACGCTGACGATCGACCTGCTGAAGCAGGCGGCCGAGCAGTTCCTCATCCGGCTGCTGCCAGACGACAAGGCGCGCGTCGGGGCGTTCAACGACAAGATTCAGTTCAACGCGCGCTGGACCAACGATCGGGATCAGTTGATCACTGACACCAAGGGTCTCGACTACGGTAACGGCACGAGGCTGTGGGACGCCGTCGGCGCGAGCCTCGACGAGCTCAAGGGGATCGACGGGCGGAAGGTCGTCCTCGTCTTCACCGACGGCGACGACACCGAAAGCCGGACGCGGCTCGGCACGGTCATCGATCGCGCGCGCGTCGAGGAAGTGATGATTTACGCGATCGGCCTCGAGAGCGTCTATTTCAACGGCCAGCAGAAGGTCCGCACGAAGCCGGACAGCGGCCTGCGCAAGATCGCGGACGAGACCGGCGGCGGCTACTTCGAGCTGACGAAAGCGAGCGATCTCGCGCCGACCTTCACGAAGGTCGCGCAGGAGCTGCACAGCCAGTACGTGATCGGCTTCACGCCCACGCTGCTCGACAACAAGGTCCACAAGCTGGCGGTGAAGATGAAGCAGGCGGGGATGACGGCGCAGGCCCGCCGCAGTTACCTCGCTGCCGGCGACAAGATGACCGTCTCAGGTAAATAGAATCAGCCGAGGATGCAGACATTCAGGTCTGCGCGCGCGGGGGCGTCAGACGAAGGCGGTGACGACGATCGCAAGTGCCAGCAACGCACCGACCACCCACTCCGCCGACGCCGAAAAACTCCAGTCTCGCATTGTTCTCCGTCCTTCTTTCGTGAAAGTTAGACGCACGCACCCCCGCAAAGGTTTAATAGGCTCATATGTCACTGTCCGAACAGGAATTCCGCGTCAAGAGCGACGAGGCGCTGAACGCCGCGCGCCATGCCCTGCTGGGGCTCGCCGACAGCCAAGGCTTCGAGGTCGAACTGCAGAACGGCGTGCTGAACCTCGTGTTCGAAGAACCGGTCGAGACCAAGTTCGTCGTGTCGCCGAACGCGCCGGTCCGGCAAATCTGGGTGTCGGCGATGTCGAGAAGCTTTAAACTCTCGTGGGTGCCCGAGCTCGGCGCCTTTGCGCTGGACGGCGAGGCACTGCCGACGCTGCTGGATCGCCTCGCACACACGTTTCTCGATGGATCCGAATCGTGAGGCTGTGTCAATTTACACGCGTGTGAATCTACAATTTCCCACGCGTCTGGAGACCGGATGAAACACGTGGCCGTCGTCTGCCTCGCGGTCTTCGTCGTCGCGTCCATCTCCGCGCAGCAAAGCCCGGATCGCGCGCGGGCGCTCCCCGGCGATCGTCCAGCGCCGAACACGCACGCGACCCGCTCCGCGGTGTTGGGCCGCAACGGGATGATCGCCACGAGCCAGCCGCTGGCGTCCGCCGCGGGGCTGAAGGTCCTGCAGGACGGCGGCAACGCGATCGACGCCGCAGTCACCGCCGCTGCGGTGCTCGCCGTGGTCGAACCGTCGATGACCGGCATCGGCGGCGATCTGTTCGCGATCGTCTACGACGCGAAGACCCGGACGCTCCACGCCCTCAATGCCAGCGGGCGCTCCGCGTACGCGGCCACTCCGGCCGAGTACGCCAGGCGCGGCCAGACGCGGATGCCGGGCGCCGGCGTCCTCTCGGTGACGGTCCCTGGGGTCGTCGAAGGATGGTCGGAGCTGCTGGCGAAGTACGGCACGCTCCCGATGGCGAAGGCGGTCGCGCCTGCGGTCGAGTACGCGAAGCGCGGATATCCCGTCTCGGAGATCATCAGCGGTCAGTGGCAGGCGAGCGAGAAGAAGCTCGCCGCCGATCCGGTGACCGCGGCGACGTTCCTGCCCAACGGGCACCCGCTGCAGCCCGGCGAGATGTTCGCCAACCCGCATCTGGCCGCGACGCTCGAGCTCATCGGCACTGGCGGCCGCGATGCCTTCTACAAGGGACCGATCGCACGGGCGATCATCGCCGATATGAAGAAGCGCGACGGCCTGCTCGACGAGCGCGACTTCAACGATCACACGGCCGACTGGGTCGATCCCATTTCGACCTCCTATCGCGGTTACGACGTGTACGAGATGCCGCCCAACACGCAGGGGTTCGTCGTCCTCGAGATGCTCAACATCCTCGAGGGCTTCGACGTGAAGGCGATGGGCCACAACTCGCCCGAGGCGCTGCACGCGCTCGTCGAGGCGAAGCGCATCGCGTTCGCCGATCGCGCCGCCTATCTCGGCGACCCGGGATCGGTGCCGGCCTCCGTGCTCAGGACCCTGATCTCCAAGGAGTACGCCGCGCTGCGGCGCAAGGAGATCGACACCGGGCACGCGGCCGAGTCGTATAGACCCGGTGCGATGCCCGGCGTGACGCCGAGCGCGCCGATCGCGGAGGCGCTGCAGAACTTCACCGGCCTCGACCGCGGCGACACGATCTACATGACCGCCGCCGACGGAAAGGGCAATTTCGTCTCGCTCATCCAATCGCTCTTCTCCGATTTCGGATCCGGCATCGTCGCCGGCGACACCGGCATCGTGCTGCACAACCGCGGGAGCGGCTTCAATCTGACCGCGGGCTCGCCCGATCAAGTCGCGCCGCACAAGCGGCCGCTCCACACGCTGATTCCGGCGTTCGTGATGAAGGACGGCAGGCCGTGGCTGTCGTTCGGCGTGATGGGCGGCGACCACCAGGCGCAGGGGCACACGCAGGTGCTGCTCAACGCGATCGACTTCGGCATGAACGTCCAGGAAGCCGGCGAAGCCGCGCGCGTCACGCACGGCAACAACGGGCTGCTGGTCGAGAGCAACGTGCCCGTGTCCGTGCGCGCCGCACTGATGCAGCGCGGCCACAACGTAACGTCGAACGCCAGCCCGGGCGGCGCGTTCGGCGGCTTCCAGGGAATCATGTTCGACCCGCGCACCGGCGTCCTGATGGGCGGCTCCGACGTGCGCAAGGACGGCCTCGCCATCGGATGGTAGCGCGAACCTAGCGCGATCGCTTCAGCGGAGCGTCAGCGCCTCTCGAACGCCGCGGTGAACGCCGCAGGACCTTCGGCGCCGAGGTGATGAACTCGATGCGCAGCTGCCGCGCATCTTGGCATTCAATCACCGCTTCGGCCACGTATTCGCCTCCGGTTTCAACCGGGCTGTCAGAGGCGGAACCCCTGTCGCAGCGGATCGGCGTCGTCGACGAGGAACGTGTGCTCGCCGGTGATCCAGGCGGACCCTTCGATCTCGGGCACGATGGCCGGATGCTCCCCGACCGCGGTTCGTGATACCACGCGGCCGTTGAACCGCGTGCCGATGAGGCTCTCGTGCACGAACGGCCGGTCGTCGCCGAGCAGCCCCATCGCGTCGATCACCGCCATGACCGCGGCGGTGCCGGTCCCGCACGGCGAGCGATCGACCTCGGCATCCGCAAAAATGGTGACGTTGCGCAGGTCGGCCCCTTCGTCGCTCGGCGGGCCGGTGAAGATCGTGCCGTAGATCCCGGTCAGCCCGGCATCCAGCGGATGGACGATGGTCAGCGCCGCCTCGATCGCATGTTTGATCTCCATCCCGACGCGGCGCAGCTCCGGCAGATGCGCGATGTCGATCGGCAGCCCGACCGCCTCGCTGTCGACGATCGCGTAGAAGGCGCCGCCGAAACCGATGTCGGCGCGAATCGTCCTGGAGGCCAGCTTCACGCTGAGCCCGCCGTGCAGGACGAACGACGGCACATTCACGAACGCGACGCTGTCCACCCTGCGCGCCCCTCCGGCGCCAGGCCCGGCCGCATCCCCGCGTTCCGCGCTCATTCGCGCCCTCGCGCTTATCGTGCCCGCGGGCGAGTCGTAGACGATGGTGGTGCCATCGCCCCCCTCCGGCTGCTCCGCGGACTTCGGCGCGCCGGGCCCTGGGACGATGAGCCCGCGCTCGACCGCGATCGTCGTCACCGCGATCACGCCGTGGCCGCACATCGTGCTGTAGCCTTCGTTGTGCATGAAGAGGACGCCGGCGTGTGAGCCTGGCGTCACCGGTTCCGTGAGCACCGCGCCGTACATGTCGGCGTGCCCGCGGGGCTCCAGCATGAGAGCCCGGCGCAGGTGATCCGCGTGCGTCCGCACCCATTCCCGTTTCGCGAGCATGGTCTTGCCGCGGGGCGACGGGAATCCACCCACTATCAGGCGCAGCGGTTCGCCGGCCGCGTGCGCGTCGATTGTCTTCAGCGTGATCATTGCGGTAAAACTGTAGCATCATCGCACCGCGCCACCTTGCACCGATGACATCGGTCTACTCGGACACGTTCGTGCTGCCGCTGCCCGATCGGCATCGATTCCGATGGCGAAGGACCGGCGGCCGCGCGCGCGGCTGGTCGACGACGAGATTGTGTCCGTCCGCGGACGACCTGCATGTCCCTGACCCGATCGCGTGGGACGATCTCCGGCTCGTTCATGGCGCGTCGATGTGGATGCCGTGGCGAACGGGACGCTGCCGGCCGCAGCGCAGCGGCGGATCGATTTTACGTGGTGGCCGATGATGGTGGAACGGTCGAGGCGATCGGTCGTGTTCGACGCGTGCCGCGACCGCGGTCTCCCCGTCGGCGCCACGATGAGCGGCGGCTATGCGTCGGACGTCGAAGCCATCGTCACGATTCACGTAAACACGATACGGGAGGCGGTCGCTCATCGGCGGGTCCGAAAGGCCGCGCCTCGCATCCCGCGCCCCGAGTCATCGCACCCGTAGGAGCCGCCGTGTCCAACCATTTCCGACTCCTGACCGAAGCCGACGTCCGATCCGTCCTGACCATGGACGACCTGATCGCGACCATGACGTCGGCGCTCCTGCGCTTCTCGACCGGGCACGTGGTCCAGCCGGTCAGGTCGACCATTCCGATCGCCGATGATTCATTTTTTGCCACCATGCCGGCCTACGTTAACGGAAAGGGGTCAGACCCGGGTCTGACCCTGAAAACGGAGGGAGCGGCCCTGGGTGCGAAATTAGTGACAGTTTTCGGTGGGAATCCAGTGCAAGGCTTGCACAGCCATCTCGCGTCCATCATTCTCCTGGACCCTCATACCGGCGCTTTGCTGGCGCTCCTTGACGGCCGTTACATCACGGAAGCGCGCACCGCGGCCGTGTCTGCCGTCTCGTCTCGTCTGTTGGCGCGGAAAACAGCCCAATCGGTCGCAATCATCGGAACGGGCGTGCAGGCGCGCAGCCATCTCGATGCGCTTTCTCGTGTCCATCGGCTCAGGCAAGTCACCGTCTGGAGTCCGAACAAACTGCGCCGCGCTGCTTTCGTCGATGAGGCAAAATCTGCCATAAAGGAACGCGCAGGGTCTGACCCGGGTCTGACCCTAAGCGCCGTCGAGCACGCCGGCGAAGCGGTGGTCGGGGCCGACATCATCGTCCTGGTCACCTCCTCGCCGACTCCCGTCATCGAAAACGGTTGGGTGAAGCCCGGCGCTCACGTGATCTCGGTCGGCGCCTGCCGGCCGACGCAGTGTGAGATGGACCCCGCGCTCGTGGCGCGCGCCCGGTTGTTCGTCGACTCCCGCGCAGCCGCGCTCGTCGAGTCAGGCGACGTCGTGTCGGGAATCCGGGAAGGGCGTTTCACCGCCGCGCACATCGTCGCGGAACTCGGTGAGCTGCTCGCAGAACCGGGGATACCGGCACGGCGCAGCGACGCCGAGGTGACGATCTTCAAGAGCCTGGGATTGGCCGTCGAGGACGTGATGGCGGCGGAACTCGCCTATCGCCGCGCGGTCGAACGAGGCGTCGGGCAGCAGCTCACTCTGTAGCGCAGCCGTTCGGGCCTGCCCGCGACGCAGAACTAACGCCCTGC
>JAYVYV010000061.1:0-14776 GCA_043783985.1 Acidobacteriota bacterium
TGAAGACGATGTTCTATCTGTGGGAGCGGCTGAAGCTGATCGTCGAGCCGACGGGCGCCCTCGGCGCCGCCGCCGCGCTCGCCGGCTCGACGCCGATCCGGGGGCTCCGCGTCGGCGTGATCCTCAGCGGCGGGAACGTGGATCTGACGCAGGTTGGAACATGGATGCGGTACCGATGAATCGTTCGTCGTTCGACGTTCGGCGTTCGACGTTCGTCGTTGCTGCGTTCTTCGTGGTGTTGCTCGCACCGGCGCGCGCACAGCAGCAGGAGTTCGCCGCGCGCAGCGACGCGCCGGTGACATTTCTTCAACTCAACGACGTGTACTCCACGCTGCCGGTCGACGGCCAGGGCGGCCTTGCGCGCGTCGCGACGCTGAAGCAGAATCTGGCCAAGGCCGGGCGCACGCCGTTCCTCGTCATGGCGGGCGACTTCCTGTCGCCCTCGGTTCCCTCCAGCATCTTCAAGGGCGCGCACATGATCGCCGCGCTGAACGCCGCAGGCCTCGATCTCGCCACCCTCGGCAACCATGAATTCGACTTCGGCGACGATGTCCTGATCGAACGGATGCGGGAGGCGACGTTTCAATGGGTCGTCTCGAACGTCGTCGACACGAAGACCGGGCAGCCGATCGGCGGTGCCGCGCCGTTCGTCGTCAGGACCTTCGGCGCGCTGAAAGTCGGGTTCATCGGCCTGTGCCTCGACACCCAGGAGATCACCGGCGACAAACTGAAGCACACACGCATTCTCGATCCGCTGACGGCGGCCGGCCGGTACCTGCCGATGCTGAAGCAGGCCGGCGCGACGGTCGTCGTCGCCGTGACGCACCTGGCATTCGCCGACGACCGCGCGCTCGTAGAACAGTATCCGGACATCGATCTGGTGATCGGCGGCCACGAACACTACCTGATTACCTCGGCCGAGCGGCGATCGCTTATCAGCAAGGCCGGATCGGATGCGAAGTTCGTCGCCCGCATCGACGTGAGCCGGCGACCCGCCGGGACGATCGAGCGGTTCTACGAGCTGCTGCCGATCACGAGCGCGCTGCCAGACGATCCGCAAACCGCCGCCGCCATCGCGTCATACGAGTCGCGGCTCGGCACCGTCCTCGACACCGTCGCCGCCACCACCCGCGCGCCGCTGGACGGCGTGAGCCTGCACCTGCGCGCATCGGAGACGAACCTGGGGAACCTGGTCGCGGATGCCATGCGCGCGGACGCGAAGACCGACATCGCGATCACCAACTCGGGCAGCATCCGCGGGAACCGCCTGTTCCCCGCGGGGCCGCTGACGCGGCGGACGCTGGTCGAAATCCAGCCCTTCGACAACGTCATCTGCGTCCTCGCGCTGCGGGGGCGCGTCGTACTCGAAGCGCTGAACCACGGCGTCTCGTCGTTGCCGGCGGCCAACGGACGGTTCCCGCAGGTGTCCGGGTTGACGATGAGCGTCGATCAGAGCGCGCCGGCAGGGAGTCGTGTGCGCGACGTGACGGTGAACGGCCTGCCGCTCGATCCCGACAGGACCTATACCGTCGCGATCCCCGACTTCCTGCTCAAGCAGGGCGACGGCTACACGATGTTCGTGGGTCAGCCCGTACGGGTGGGGCCCGAGGCCGGCAATCTGATTTCGAACGCGCTCGAAGCCTACGTCGCCGCGGCGCGCGAGATCGCGCCGGCGATCGACGGCCGGATCACGCTTCGCTGAGCCAGCGCCGCACCGCCGGGCACACGCCGGCTGGCGCGGCGGCGAGATCGCGCGCGAGACGGCGGAGATCGTCGATCGTGTCGATGTCGTATGCGCTGCGCGCGAGCCGCGCCTCCACGCCGCGGCGCTCGGCCGCACGCAGGGTGTCGGTGAGCACGCTCTCGGTCCCCCACGCAATCCCGTCGAACAGGGAAGGGTGCGCCTCCGTCATGCCAATCAGGTAGTAGCCGCCGTCATCGGCCGGGCCGAGGACGACACCACCGCTGACGCGCAGGGTCTCGCCCGCCTCGAGGATGTGATCGGCGCTCAGCAACGGGACGTCGGAGCCAATCAGAATCGCGCCATGAGGTGTCAGACACTGTCGTTCCGCAGCCACGGTGTCTGACACCGGTGGCAGAAACTGCAACGCGCGCACGGTGTCTGACACCGGTGGCAACACCGGTGGCACCGGTAGCAGAAACCGCAGCGCGCGCAACATCCGCGCGCCCAGATCGCCGCCGCCCTGCGGTTCGCGGCGGATCGCCGACGGCGCGAGTGCGGCGACCTCGTGCTCCGCGTCGTCCGGCGTGAAGAAGATCGTGAGGTCCGGCAGGCGTTCGACGGCCAGCAGCGTGTCGGCGAGGAGGGCGGCGCGAAGGGCCGCGAGGCGAGACGATGAAAGATGCGGCGCGAGCCGGGATTTTCCGCCGGAGGACGGCGCGCGCGCCATCACGCCGACGGCGGTGCTCACGCGCGGGTCGCGGGCGCTCGGACCGGCACCGCGGCGCGGCGCGGCGCTCGACTCCAGTACACACGCGCGCCGAGAAGGATGGCCACCACCGCCGCGTAGGTCAGCGGCCGGTTGACGTCCGCCTTCACCAACCACCAGTAGTGCAGCGGTCCGAGGATCCCTGTCAGGTAGACGAGTCGATGTAGCCGGTTCCAGCGCCTGCCGCCGAGCCGGCGAATCCAGCCGGCGGTCGAGGTCAGCGCCAGCGGCAGCATCGTGAGCCACGCCGCGAAGCCGATGGTGATGAACGGCCGCTTGTAGATGTCTTCGCCCACCGACTTCGCGAGGCTCCGCGCCGTCGACGCGACCAGCGACGCGCCGGGCACGTGTCCGCCGCCGATCGCCTCGACCCACCCCGCCGCCTGATCCAGGCCTGCGAAGCGATCCGCGATGACGTAGGTCAGCAGGTGCAGTGATCCGTAGAAAAATGCGTAAAGGCCGGCCATGCGCCTGAACTTGACGAGCAGGTTCCAGCCGGTGAGCTTACGCAGTGGCGTGATCGCAAGGGTGATGCAGATGAAGCGAAGCGTCCAGACGCCGGTCTCGTTGGTGAGATCGGCGAGCGGGTTGGCGCTGAGGTGGGCCGTCAGCGCCGCCCACACGAGATACAGGAAAGGCCCAAGCGCCGACAGAAAAACGACCGGCTTGATCCCGAACCGAACGGCGCGATCCGACAGCTTCAAAAGATTCCCGTAGCCTTCAGCTCTCAGCCCTCAGCCCTAGTAGTTCTTCTTCAGGTCCATGCCGGCGTACAGGCTGGCGACCTGATCGCCATAGCCGTTGAACATCAGCGTCTTGCGGCGCAGGAACTCCCCGATGCGGCGCTCGGTCGACTGCGTCCAGCGCGGGTGATCCACCGTCGGGTTCACGTTCGCATAGAAGCCGTACTCCTGCGAGGCCGATTCCTGCCAGGTGTTGAGCGGCTGCTTCTCGACGAACTTCACCTTCACGATCGACTTGATGTGCTTGAAGCCGTACTTCCACGGCACGGCGAGACGCAGCGGCGCGCCGTCCTGGTTCGGCAGCACCTCGCCGTACAGGCCGACGGTGAAGATCGTCAGCGGATGCATGGCTTCGTCCATCCGCAACCCTTCGACGTAAGGCCAGCGCAGCACCGGCGAGCGCAGGCCCGGCATCTGCTTCGAGTCGTTCAGCGTCGTGAACTCGATGTACTTCGCTTTCGACGTCGGCTCGCATTTCTTGATGAAGTCGGAGAGCGAGAACCCGACCCACGGGATGACCATCGACCACGCCTCGACGCAGCGGTGCCGGTAGATGCGCTCCTCGAGCGCCTGCCCCTTGAGGATGTCCTCGAGCGGCATGTTCCCCTTCTTGTTGCACTCGCCTTCGATCGCCACCGTCCACGGCGTGGGTTTGAAGTTGCGCGCGAGCATCGCGGGCGAGTCCTTGTCCGTGCCGAACTCGTAGTAGTTGTTGTAGGTGGTGATCTCTTCCCACTTGTTCGGTTTTTCGTCGGCGCTCAGCGCGCTCTTCTTGACGTTCTCGAGCTTCCGTCCGTGTGGCGCCGGCGTGGCCGCGTGCACGAACGCCTCGGTCCCGAGGACGCCCGCCGCCACCGCGGCCGTAGTCGCGGCCGTCGCACCGAGGAACTCGCGCCGGTTGAGATACAGCGTCTTGTCGGTGATTTCTGAGCTGCGGATGTCGGCCGGACGTTTGATCAGCATATCGGTTGGCCTTTGGACGCCGGACAACCGGCGCCGGGTACACGGCTCGTATCAGCCTTCATTATAGGTACATACGCCAGCCGGGCGGGAGCGGATGCATTAGCCCCGCGCGGCGAGCCGGGTGAGCCGGGCCGGCGGCACGCCGCAGAAATACAACAGGATCAACACCAGATGCAGGCCGGTGCGGCGGATCCAGCCGTCCCGCTCCCAGCGCCGCGCCGACGTGACGGCCGGCAGCGGCGATCGGAAGAGGCGGCCGCGCCGCCTCAGCCGCCGGACCAGATCCACGTCTTCCATGATCGGCAGGTCGGCGTATCCGCGCAGCGCCTCGAATGCGTCCCGCCGGACGAAGATCGCCTGGTCGCCGTACGGCAAGCCCATCAGCGCGACGCGCGCGCGCACCCCGATCTCGATCAGACGCGCGATCGGCAATCGCGAGTCGAGCGCGAACCTGAAACAGCCGGCGATCACGCGCGGATCCCGATCGGCCATTCCGATCGCGCCGGACCAGCCGGGCGGCAACCGCGTATCAGCGTGCAGAAAAACCAGCCAGTCGCCCCGCGCCGCCGCCGCGCCGGCGTTCATCTGGCGCGCGCGTCCCCGTGGCGCGTCGACCCAGACGATGTCCGGGTGCGCGAGACGGAGGGCGGAAAGCGAACCATCGCCGGACGCCGAGGAGACGATGACTTCGGCGCCCGTGAAGTCGGTCACCGCAAGCGTCCGGGCCAGCGCCTCGGCGTCTTGCCAGACTGGGACGATGACGCTGACCACCGGGACTAAGAATAGTCCGGCGGGTGATAAGCTGATCGGGTGGGCTCCTCGAACAATCCCTATCCACCGCTGCTCTCACTCGCGGTTCATGAATTCCGGACGCCGGCCAGCGTCGTCGGCGGGTACCTGCGCATGCTGCAGAAGGACCAGGAGCCGCCGATGAGCGAGCGGCAGCGCCGCATGATCGACGAGGCCGAGAAGTCGTGTGCGCGCCTCGTGGCCATCGTGGCTGAGCTAAGCGAAATCGGCAAGCTCGACAGCGGCGCGGCGAAATTCGTGAAACAGCCGCTCGATCTGTTTCCTCTGCTGGAAAAAGTGGCCGAGCTCGTGCATGAAGCCAGTGATCGCGACGTGCGGCTCACACTCACCGGCCTTTCGGACGGCGCCCATATGACCGGAGACACCACCCGGCTTCGCGCGGCGTTTGACGCGATTTTTCGAGCGATTTTGCGCGAGAAGCCCGGTCCGACGACCGTCGTCGCCGAACGCCGGCTCGTCACGCGCGACGGGCGGCCGAACGCCGTCCTCATCGTCGCCGACGAGGAGCGCGTACAAGAGGCATACGACCGCGACCCGGGTCCATTCGACGACATGCGTGGCGGTCTGGGGCTGGCGTTGCCGGTCGCACGGCGGGTCATCGAAGGTCACGGCGGAAGCCTCTGGTCGCCGGCCGCCGCGGCGCCCGCGGGCGATCAGCCCGATCCGCTTGCCCGCGGCTCTGTCATCATGTCGTTCCCCCTAGGGAGTTGAAGCGTTGAAGAAGCCCTACGTCGCCATCGTGGATGACGATTCTGCCTTTTCGAACTACCTGCGCACGTTCCTGTCGCTCCGAGGCTACGAGACGCGGTCCTACTCGCGCGGTGACGAGCTCCTGGCGTCGGTCAAGCAGGGCGATCCGCCCGACATCGTCCTGCTCGACGTGATGATGCCCGGGATGGACGGTCTCGACACGCTGCGCGCCTTGAAAGCGGCGAAGCCCGAGATGCAGGTGATCATGCTCTCCGGCCGCGAGCAGGCGGCGACGATCGTCGAGGCCGTCCGGCTCGGCGCCGCCGACTACGTCGTCAAGCCCGACGATCCGGAAGGCCTCGGCGAAATCGCGCTCGACGCGGCCATCAAGAACGCGATCGAGAAGACGCGGCTGGTCTCCGAAATCACCGAGCTCCGGCGTCAGCTGACCGACGACCAGGATCGCGCGTTTCTGTTCTGGGGCGACAGTCCCGAGATGCAGACGATCGCGTCGGTCATCGAACAGGTGTCGGACAGCGACGTAACGGTGCTCATCCGCGGCGAGAGCGGCGTTGGCAAGGAGCTGGTCGCGCGCGCGATCCACCAGCGTTCCTCGCGTCAGACCCGGCCGTTCGTGAAGGTCAACTGCGCGGCGCTGCCGGCCGAGCTGCTCGAGAGCGAGCTCTTCGGCCACGAAAAGGGGGCGTTCACCGGCGCGGCGATGACGCGCATCGGCAAGTTCGAGCAGGCCGACACCGGCACGATCTTCCTGGACGAGATCGGCGAGATGAAAGCGGCGCTGCAGGCCAAACTGCTGCACGTGCTCCAGGACGCCCAGTTCACAAAGCTCGGCAGCAACAAGTCGATCAACGTGGACGTGCGTGTGGTCGCGGCCACGAACCGCGATCTCGAGATGATGATGATCAACGGCGAGTTCCGCGAGGATCTCTACTATCGGCTCAAGGTCATCGAGGTCACTGTGCCGCCGCTCCGCGAGCGGCGCAGCGAGATCTCGCACCTCACGGGATTCTTCATCGACCGGTACGCCCGGCGCTACAACCGGCCCGTCCGCCAGCTGTCCGCCACGCTGGTCGGGCTCTTCCAGACCTACGACTGGCCCGGCAATATCCGCGAGCTCGAGAACATGATCAAGCGGATCGTGATTCTGCAGGACGAGCAGCTCGTCGTGCGCGAGATGTCGCGCGTCGGCCGGCCACATGCGGCGTACGCGGTCGCCGGCGTCGCGGCCGCGGGACCGATCGCGCCCCCCCTCGGCACGAGCGTGCCCGCCCTTCCCGCCAACGAACCGGAGGCCGACGACGACCTCGTCACAGCTGACGACACCGTGATGACGCCGACGTCGGGGTCCAAACTGGCTGACGCGGCGAAATCAGCGTCGATGAAAGCCGAGCGCGCCCTCATCGAGGAGACGCTCAACAGCGTGCACTGGAACCGGCGGCGCGCGGCTGAGCAGCTCGGCGTGAGCTATAAGACCTTGCTCAATAAGATTAAGGAGTGTGGCATCGCACGAAAATAGTAGGTAGTGCGTGTCCCTTAATCCAACATTTCCCTCAATTAAAACGAATTCTTCGTACTGGCACCCGCATTGCTCAACAGCATGACGGGCTGAGCATGTATCTCCACGGTAAGCCGCACGTGATGGTGGTCGACGACGACCCTGGGATGTGCGCGTTCCTCGAATCGTTCCTCGCGCAACGGGGCTACCACGCGTTCACCGTGGCCAACGCGCAGGACGCGGTAAAGCACTACGAAACTGCGCGTCCTTCGGCCGTCATCCTCGACATGGTGTCACCCGATGATATAGCCGGGCTCACCGCGCTTTCTGCCCTCAAGACGATCGACGGCGATATACCGATCATCGTGCTCTCGGACCAGACGCGCGCCACGGCCGTCGTGCAGGCGATGAAGCTCGGGGCGTCGGACTTCCTCCGCAAGCCGTTCGCCGAGGCCGACCTCGAGGGGCCGCTCGCCAATGCCCTCCGTCAGCATCAGCTGAGCCGGGAGGCCGCGGCGCGCAAGGACCACCCAGCGACGGCACCAACGGCCGAGGGGCGGATGCTGTTCGGCGACAGCAAACGTATGGCCGAAGTGCGCGACGTCGTCGGACGCATCGCCGACACCGATGTCACCGTTCTGATCCGGGGGGAGAGCGGCACCGGCAAGGAGCTGCTGGCGCGCACGCTGTGTTCCTTGTCGCCGCGGCGCGATCAGCCGTTCGTCAAGGTCCACTGCGGTTCGCTGCCGGGCGAGTTGCTCGAGTCGGAGCTGTTCGGCGTCGAAGGCGGCGCGTCCGCGGGCGCCGTCCAGGACAAGCCGCGCTCGTTCGAGGTCGTCCGCCAAGGCACGATGTTCCTCGATGAGATCGAAGACATGAGCGACCCGCTGCAGTCCAGGCTGATGCAGCTGCTGCATGCGCTTCAGGACGGCGAGCTCTCGCGTTCCGCTGTCAAGCCGCATGCGCACCCCGGCGTGCGGGTCATCGCGGCGACGACCAGGGATCTGGAGCGGGCGGTCGCAGACGGCCGATTCCGCGAAGATCTGTTCTTCCGCCTGAACGTCGTCTGCATCAACCTGCCCCCGCTGCGTGAGCGGCGCGAGGACGTGCCGGGACTCGTCGACTACTTTCTGACGAAGTACTCGGCGCAGTACAACAAGCCGTCCGTGGCGGTCTCGGCCGACACGATGCGGCTGATGACGGACTACGAGTGGCCGGGCAACATCCTCGAGCTCGAGAACCTCATGAAGCGCGCGGTGCTGCTGGGGAGCGAGGTGTCCATCAGAACAGAGGTCGTGCACGGGACGGCGATGGCCGGGCAACGTGCGTCGGCCTTGGGGACCCGACCGGCGACTGCCTCGCGATCCCCTGCGGAGGCCCCGATGGCGGTCCCCCTCGCCGACATCGCTTTCGCCTCCACCAAGGCGGGACCTTACTCGCTGAAGGACATCTCCCGGACGGCCGCGCGTGAAGCCGAGCGCGTGCTCATCGGCAGGATGCTCGAGCACACGCGGTGGAATCGGAAGGAAACGGCGGAGATCCTCGGAATCAGCTACAAGGCGCTTCTCTACAAAATGAAAGAAAACGGACTCGAAAGGCTGCCCAAATGAATGCATTCTACGAAGACGATTCCAAACTGCTGACGTCGGGGGCGTTCGAGTTCGTACTGGACTCGGAGCTCAAGCGCGCCGTCCGCTCGCAGAATTACCTGACGCTGGTCACGGTCGAAGCCAGCCGCGAAGGGGACGGCACGACCGTGACGGCAGACGATGGTACGCTGCAGGAAGTGGCGCAGCTCATCGGCCGCGAAGTGCGCGACACCGACATGATCGGCCACACCGACCGCGGCACGCTCGCGGTGGTCCTGCTCGACGCGGATTTCGCGCATTCCGAGCGCGTCATCAACCGCTTGGTCTCGCGCATCGAGAGCTATCCGTTTCCCACGCCCATGCGCATCGCGGTCGGGGCTGCCTGTTACCCGACCCACGCCGTCGACGCCGACTCGCTGAAGCGTCAGGCGCTGTCCCACCCGATCGTCAAGTGGCGCGGCGGGCTCCGGACACCCGGCGATCAGAACTGAGTGCATGCGGACCGATAGACCGCTGATTCCCCCGGGCGATCAGGCGGCACGCCGACGAGAACCCGTATCGGCGCCATAATGCCTGACCGCATCAAAGTTCTGTTCGTCCTCCCGCCACTCCGCCCTGGAGTCGGAGACGCGGCCCCGGCCGATCCGCTGCTGTCGGCCTGGCGCGACGATCCGGACATCGACGCGTGGCTGGCCCGGGCGGATCTGCCGCTGCTCGCCAGGGACATCGCGCGCGCCGATGTTGTGCACATCGTCCCGGCACCGTGCCCGTCATTTCTCGCAGCCCCGCTGCCCGCGATGCTCATCGCGCGCGCACTCGGAACGCCTGTGGTACTGAATTACCGGAGCGGTGAGGTGCCGGAGCACCTGCAGCGCTCGGTCATCGCGCGCGCAGCGATCGGGCATCTGGACAAGATCGTCGTCCCGTCGCGCTATCTCGTCGAGGTCTTCCACGGCTTCGGCATCGACGCCTGGCTGGTTCCCAACTTCGTCGATCTCCAGCGGTTCAGGTTCCGCGAGCGCGATCCGCTGCGGCCGCGTCTGCTGTCTGTCGGCGAGTTCGACGCGCTCCACAACGTCGCGGCCACGATCCGGGCGTTCAAGATCGTCCAGGACCGGTGGAGCGACGCGTCGCTCGCGCTGGTCGGCGGCGGCCCGCAGGAGGCCGACCTCCGGGCGCTCGTGGCCCAGTTGAGGCTGCGGCACGTGACATTCGTCGGCCTGGCGACTCCCGAGGCGATCGCAGGCGTCTACGCCGACCACGACATCTATATTCAGAGCCCGAACATCGACCACTTGCCGACGTCGGTGTTCGAAGCGTTCGCGAGCGGCCTGCCGGTGGTGTCCACCGAAGCCGGCGGCGTGCCGTCGATCCTGACCCACGGCGTTCACGGATGGCTGGCCCCTCTCGCCGACTACCAAACACTGGGCCACCATGTGCTGCGGATGCTCGCAGAGCCGGACCAGGCGCGCGCCCTCGCGCGCGCGGCGTACGCGGCCTGCCACGCGTGCACATGGCCCGAGGTCCGCGGGCAGTGGGAACGCGCCTATCGCAGCATGATCGCCCGGGCCTCGGCGCCCGTGCGGCACATCACAGGGCATCAGGATCCGGTGTAGCTACTGATGTCAGCGACACAGGTCGCCGCCCGGCACGGCGCCGCGGTACGTGGACCGGCGCAGGGCGGAAACCGGGCGCTATAATCCCGGTCATGAGTCACCGGCCGGCGTCCATCCTCACGCTCGCGTTCGCTTTTGTTGCTTGCGGTCTTCCTGCGTTCGCGCAGGACACGCCGACCGAGCGGGAGGCGGCCCGCGACGTCCTCACCAAGATGGCCGCACTGGAACAGTCGCTCGACGTCTCCGCCCTCGTGACGCGGCTGACCGGACCGAACCCGGCGCGCGATCAGGTGGTCGCCCGCGCCGGCGCGCTGATGCAGACGGAGCTCCTCGCGCTGGCGGACGATATCGCCACGCATCCGGAGATCGGCTTCGAGGAGAAACGGTCCGTCGGCAAGCTGGTTGACTACCTGCGGCAGCACAACTTCAGCGTCGAAACCGGCACCGCGGGCCTCTCGACCGCGTTCGTCGCGAAGTTCAGGCAGAACAACGGCGGCCCGGTGCTCGGCGTCATCCTCGAGTACGACGCGCTGCGGGGCACGAAGGGCGCGTTTCACGGCGATCAACACAGCGCGCAGGGCCCGGTGGGCATGGCGGCGGCGATCGCAATGGCGGAGTATCTCGCCCGCACGAAATCGCCGGGCAGCGTGGTCGTCTACGGCACGCCCGGCGAGGAGATGATGCCGCCGGCGGCGAAGACGGAGATGCACCAGGCGAAGGCGTTCGACGGCGCCGACGTCATCATCCGCAGCCACGCCGCGTCGGCCACGTCGCGTCCGGCGCCGGGCTTCGGCACGTGCTGCTTGAATATCGTCGGCACCAAATACACGTTTTCCGGCGCGCCGACGCATCAGATGACGCCGTGGAACGGTCGCAACGCGCTGACCGCGATGAACCTGCTGTTCGCGAACATCGACGCCGTGCGCCCGAGCATCCGTCCCGAGGCGCGGATTCAGGGGTACATCATGGAAGGGGGCACGGCGCCCAACGTCGTGCCGGATCGCACGGTCGCCGATTTTTACATCCGCTATCCCGACGAGGTGTACCTGACGCAGGTCGTGGAGTTCGTCGACAACGCCGCGAAGGCGGCGGCGCTCGCCACGGGAACCAAGGTGAAGATCGATCACTACAGCCGTCTGGTGGACGGGGTCAGCCTCGCGACGCTCGGTGATCTCGGCTTCGCCTACATGAAGAGCTTTGGCGCGACCGGCGTCGCCGAGACGCCGGGAAAGCCGCAGGGGTTCGAAGAGACCGGCAGCGTATCGCGCGACATCCCGGGGATCGGCATCAGCGCGCAGACGTCCACGTTCTCGAACCACACTTACGAGATGGACGCCGACAATCTGAAGGAGATCGGGCACAAGGGCTTCACGGTCGACGCGCAGACGATGACGGCGGTGCTGTTCGACTTCGCGACACACGCCGACTACCGGGCGGCGGTGAAGAAGGAGTTCGACGGCATCAAAGGGCTGTTCGGCGAGTATCAGGCGGCGCTGAAGAAGACGTACACGGTTCCGACCGTTCCGGACCCCAAATAGCAGGGCGTAGGGATCAGGCCGCAAGGATCGGGGCGCAGGGATCGGACCAGGGATTGGGATCCCGGATCCCTGTCTATCGCACCTCGCGCCACGTCCGTCCAGCCTGAATCTGGTTGGCGAAGCACGAACGCGCCCGGGCGTAGGCGTTGCTGAGCGCCCCGACCGAGACCGGACGCAGCAGCGCGTTGTCGTCCGGGCAGGAGGCGCGCGGCGGCGGTGTGAAGGCGGGGCGCTGCCGCGGCTCGCCCGGAATCATCGGCTCGCCGGCGAAGTAGATCGCCGCGCCTTCGCGCACCCACGCCGGCCGCTTCCCCAGCACGGCGTCGGCCATCACGTGCACGAGCTCGTGGCGGATCGTCCTCTCCAGCATCCCGCGATCGCGCAGCACCGCGAGCGGCAGCAAATGCAGCTCGTCGTGGACGAAGGCGCCGGACGTGAACCAGGCCTGTCCCGTCACGCGTTCGTAGTCGTCGGTGGTCGGGTGAAAACGCAGCGTCACGCGCGGCGGCGGCACGCCGAGCGCGCGCGCGAGCTCGTCGCGTGCCTTCAGGGTCTGCTTCACGATCGCGTCGCGCTCTCCTTCGTCGTCGTCCGGAAGAGAGACCAGCACATCTGGGGTCAGACCCGGGTCTGACCCTGGTCTGACCCCTCTTCCGGCGGCCGCTGAAAACGGCGGTTTGGCGGAGGGTTTCGAGGGGGGTCTGGGACCGGGGTCAGACCCGGGTCTGACCCCGGTCCGTTCAGCGGTCCGTTCGCCGGTTCTCTCGCCCGTGAGGGCGGAGATCTCCAGCCCCGGGAAATAGCGCGCGAGGATCTCTTCGGCACTGGTGCCGCGCTCGGCGAGGCGCGCCGAGCCGATGACGCACATCCCGACGCCGTGGCCCGATCCGTGACCGGTGAACCGGTACGAACCGTCCGTCTTCCGCAAATCGAACGCGGTGCTCTTGACGTGCTGCCAGCCGAGCGTCCGCCCTACCGCCATGCGCAGGTCCTGGCCGGAGATCCGATCCGGCTTCAGCCCGTCCAGCTTCAGCCGGGCGACGCGCCCCGACGCATTGCGCGATGCGATCTTCATGTCGCGCAGCGCCCCGAGAAATCCCGACGCGTGCAGGGCGCGCATCAGATCCCGCTCGGGCAAATCCGCCGCCCATGCCGGCGCGCCCTGACACGCGTCGTCGTCTTTCGACGGGAGGTACGGCGGATCGTCGGCGCCGGGCCAGACGTCGGACGGCAGCTGCGTGCGGCCGCCGCACGACGCGGAGTAGTACACCGACGCCGGCGCGCCGTCGCGCAGCAGCAGACGGCCGGCGGTCGCTCGAGCCGCGCGGTCGGTCGCGGCCACTGTCGGACGCAGCACCTGGCAATGGGTCTGATCGCAGAGATCGAAACCGTCCACCCGATGGCGTCCGCGGTTGGCCAGCGCGAAGGTGCGGATCGTGATCGCCAGGGCCTCGAGCGCCGCCGGCTGGCTGTCGCGCACGGCCTCGCCCGCCAGCACGCGCGCGACGTAGGTTTCCATCGGCATGTCCGTCACGGAATATCCGCCGCTCGATTTCAGGACCCCCACGCGCAGCGTTCGGGGTTCAAGGGTCAGGGTGCCGGCACCTTGAACGCTGAACCCGATCGCGAGGGCGAGCGCCAGTCCGAGACCGAGGCGATTCATCCGTCGAGGCCGAGAAATGTGCGCACATCGGTCCACATGCGCGGGAGGCTGGCGATCAGTTGATGGTCGTCGTCGAGCAGCGAAAGGGAGACGTTCGGCCGCGTCCTGGCGAACGCGCTCACCGAGCGGTGATCGACCGACGCGTCGTGCAGCCCCTGGAAGATCAGCGCCGGCTGGCGCACGGTCGCATCGAACGCGTCGTAGCGCAGGCTGTCCTCGTAGAAGGCGACGTCGAGGTCGCGCTCCGCCTGGTCCGCATGATGAAAGAACGGCAGCGACCCGCGGCGGCGCCACTCCTCCACCCGGTCGGGCGGCAGCAGATGATGTCCGGGCTTGGCGAACATCACCGCAGGCGCCATCAGCACGATCCGATCGACCTGTGCCGCGTAGCGCTCGGCGGCCAGAATCGCGAGCGTCCCGCCGAGACTGGACCCCAATAGTGCGGCGGGGGCGCCGTCCAGCCGCGCGAGCTCGGCGCCCAGCTGGTCGAGCATGCGCGTGAGGGTCAGCGTCGAGAAGTCCGGCTGATTGAAGTCGGGGCACCGAACCTCGACGCCGTGCTCGCGCAGCCGCTCGCGGAAAAAGTCGACCTTCGTCGACTTCGGCGACGAGGCAAAGCCGTGCAGATACACGACGTGCGGCGGATTCAAATCAGGTGCTGGCATCCACGATGACAGCGGCACTTGATCAGCCCTTCGCCGTCGGTGTTGTAATGGTAGGTCAGCTCTTCGCCTTTCCGGATCCTGCGCGCCGCGCGGATCCAGATCGTGCCACCGTAGATGTGGATGGAGCAGTTCGGCTTGCGCGCGTGGTTGATGAAGCGCGCGTCGTTCCCGCCCACGCCCGCGTCGATCACCGTGCGGTTGGTGAGCTTGAAGCACCAGATGTGGCCCTGTTTGATGTAGCGCCGCTCGCGTTTCAGGCTCTCCTGGTTCGAGATCTTCTCGCCCGCGTAGTCGACGATGCGCGTGTTCTTCGAAATCGCCTGGGTCGCGTAGACGCCCCATCCCTGAATCTTCGATCGCCGCTTTTCGATCATCGTCTTTTAAGATTACCTCATGTCGTGTGACGAACCGACGCCGCCCGCGCTGATGGAAGGCATCGCCCAGTTCAACCGCGGCGAGTTCTTCGAGCAGCACGAGACGCTCGAGCGGCTCTGGCGCGCCGAAGCGCGCGAGATCCGCTATCTCTACCAGGG
>JAYVYV010000062.1:0-14679 GCA_043783985.1 Acidobacteriota bacterium
TCTTCTCGGCGTTCTCCTCCTCGAGGAGCGCCTTGCGCGACAGCACGATATTGCCGCGCTTCTTGTTGACCTTGATCACGCGCATGCGCAGTTCCTGGCCGCGCAGCGCGTCCCGGTTGCGCACGGGACGGACGTCGATCTGCGAGCCCGGCAGGAAGGCGCGGACGCCGATGTCGACCGCGAGGCCACCCTTGATCCGCTCGATGACGCGGCCGATGACGACCTTGCGCTCGGCATAGGCCTTCTCGACTTCGTCCCAAATCTTCATCTTCTCGGCTTTTTCGCGCGACAGGACGACGTAGCCTTCACGGTCTTCGGTGCGCTCGAGCAGGACGTCGACGATGTCGCCGGCCTGCACCGTGACTTCACCGTTCTCGTCGAGGAACTCGGCAACCTGGATGATGCCCTCGGACTTGTAGCCGACGTCGACAATCACTTCCGATGCGGTCACCTTGAGAACCGTGCCCTTGACGACCTCACCTTCCGCGATATTCCGGAAGCTGTTATCGTAGGAATCGAGCAGCCGTGCGTACTCGGCCGGATCGATCTGGTCGTCGTCCTCACGGGGCCGTGCTTTCAACGTGCCCTTATCCGTGCGTTCGCCCCGTTCCGGTCGCTCGCTGGTCGCGACCCCGCCGCCCGCACCGGGAGTGTTCTCGTCTGCTACGTTCGCCATGCCTTGCGCGTCCTCCTGTATCCGATCGATCTGGCGATCGGAGATTGCCGGCGGTTGTTGAAGCGGGTGCCGGCCCCCCGCTGAGTTTTTGTGAATTCCGATAAGCAACAGAGAGTACGACACTTATCGGCAAACTGTCAAGGTTGCGAAAGGACTGCGTGATGGCCAAACGGAAGCCCGCGAGACGCGCGAAATCTGGCAAATCAGCACGGAAAGCGACCGCCATCCGCCGTTCGGCTAAACGCCCGACCGCCAGGCGTCCCGTGAAACGGAAGACATCGGCCACAACGCGAAGCGCCGCTCAACAGCGCGTTGAAAAGGCGGGCAAAAGGGCCTCGCCGAAACCCGTCGCGAAGAACTCGCCGAAGCCCGTCGCGAAGAAAAGGGCCGTGAGCCGCCCGTCGCCGAAGGCGTCGAGCCGAGCCACAAAATCAGCCGCGGGCGCGGGCCGGGTTCCGCGGCTCGACCGCGTCCGCCGGACCCTGGACGAACGCGAAACGCGCGATACGCCGCCCTCCTCGCTCGATCTGGATCGCCGCGGCTCGGCCGCGCGCACGGGACGCGCCGAAATCGCCCAGAACATCCGCGAACACCACGGCATGGACGACGTCACCGGCGGCGACCCCGACGTGGACATCGAGGACGCGTACTTCGCCGGCGAGGAAGCGCCGGGCGGCGACAACCCCACACCCGATCAGGACATCGTCGAGGACATCGGCAAGGCGCTGGGCGTGACCTACGAAGACAGCGAGGAGTTGAAAGGCGCCGACAAGCTCGTCGAGCGGGACAAGCACCGCTGGGAACTGGACCCGGCGTCAGCCGAAGACTTCAAGGAGCACGATAAGGACTGACAGAATTCAGAATTCTGAATTCAGAATTCCGAATTCTGATGCCGCCGGATCAGCGCCATCGCTTCCGACACGACCTGGTCGACGCTTTTCCCAGTGGTGTCGACCACGATGGCGTCAGCGGCAGCGTAGAGCGGCGACGCGGTGCGCGTTCGGTCGATCTCGTCGCGCTGGGTGAGCAGCGTCGCCACGTCCGAGACGGCGGCGGGGACGCCGGTGTGCGACGGATCGCTGGCGCGTCGGCGCGCGCGCTCCTCCGGCGACGCATCCAGATAGACCTTCACGTCGGCATCGGGGAACACGACGGTGCCGATGTCGCGCCCTTCCATCACGATCGCGCCGTTGGCGCCCATCTGACGCTGCTGCGCGACGAGCACGCGGCGGACCCCCGGCAGGCGGGCGACGCCGGCGGCGGCGCGATCGATCGCCGGCGTGCGGATGGCGCGGGTGACGTCGATGCCGTCGATGGTGACCACCGTGCTCGAGACGTCGATGCGCGCGCCCGCGGCCAGCGCGGCGACCGCGGCCTCGTCCTCGAGCGGCACGCCGTCGCGGATCGCCTTCCATCCGACGGCGCGGTACATCGCACCGCTGTCGACGTGGCGGTAGCCAAGCGCATTGGCAATCGCGCGAGCGACCGTGCCTTTGCCCGCGCCGGAGGGGCCGTCGATCGCGATGACCAGCTTTCGCATGGAATTTCAGATTTCAGAATTCAGATTTCAGATTGATTTGGTTTCGGTTCGCCTTCAATCGATCCCAATCTGAAATCAATCTGAAATCTAACCCTCTGAATCTGAAATCTGAAATCTGAAATCTGAAATCTCAGAATTTGTTGTTGAGTGTAACATGCGCGTGATGCGGGCCCGCCGCCTCCTCGCGCTCCTGATCGTGCTCGCGGCGCTGGTCGGCACTGCGCTCATCGCGCGTCCCTACGTGCACGGCCTGTCGTTCGTGATCCGCGCGGCGGAGTTGCAGGGGGCGCCCCGCCGCGCCGCGGACCTGGACACGACGGGCGTCAGCGAGCGCGAGATCACCATCCCCACCCGGCGCGGCCCGATGCGCGCGCGGATCTACGAGCCGGCCGGCGCGCACGCGCGCGCGGCGCTGTTGACGTCCGGGCTTCACGCCTCGGGCATCGACGAGCCGCGGCTCGTGCGGCTCGCCCGGCAGATCGCGGCCAGCCACATCGCCGTCGTCACGCCGGACATTCCGGAGCTGTCGCGCTTCGAGATCGTGCCGGCGATCACCGACGCCATCGAGGACGCCGGCGGCTGGCTCGCCGCGGACGCGACGCTGGCGCCCGGTCATCGGGCCGCACTGATGGGTATCAGTTTCAGCGGAGGGCTGTCGGTGGTCGCGGCGGGACGGCCGTCGCTGGCACACCGCGTGGCGTACGTGTTTTCACTCGGCGGGCACGACGATCTCGCGCGCGTGCTGCGCTACCTCTGCACCGGGACCGAGCCGCGGCCGATGCCGGACGTCCGGCTGGGCGCGGCGGGCGCTGGCGCCACGTTCGTGCTGGCGCCGCACGACTACGGCGTCGCCGTCATCCTGCTGTCGCTCGCCGACCGCATGGTCCCGGCGCCGCAGGTGCAGCGGCTGCGCGCCGGTGTGCGGCAGTATCTCTGGGCGTCGGCGCTGGACGGCGGCGTGGACAAGGCGCGCGCGCCGGCCGAGTTCGAGGCCGTACGCCAGCTCGTGCCGACGCTGCCCGAGCCGTCGGCGACGCTCCTTCGGTACGTGCTGGAGCGCGACGTCGTGCACCTTGGCGCACGCCTGCTCCCGCTCCTCGGATCGCGCGGCGATGCCGACGCGCTCTCGGTCTCGAAGTCGCCGAAGCCGGCCGCGCCGGTCTTCCTGCTGCACGGCCTCGAGGACAACGTCGTCCCCGCGGTCGAGTCCGAGTACCTGGCGGAGGATCTGCGCGGCCACGCGCCGGTGCGGCTGCTGTTGAGCGGCCTCATCTCGCACGCCGAAGCCGACCGCCCGATGCACGCCAACGACGTGCTGCAGCTCGCGGGCTTCTGGGGCGACTTGCTCTCGCGTTGACCACGAAGCGCACGAAAAGCCACGCAGACACGAAAAACACGAAAGAGAAAACAGGGATAAGATCCAAAGAGATCTTTTCCGTGTCTTTCGTCCCGTTTCGTTTCGTGGGTTTCGTGGCTTCTTATGGAACGCCTACAGAAGATCCTCTCGCAGGCCGGCATCGCGTCGCGGCGCGCGTCCGAGCAGATGATGCTCGACGGCCGCGTCACCGTGAACGGCGCGACCGTGCGCGAGCTCGGCACCAAGGCCGATCCAGCACGTGACGACATCCGCGTCGACGGCTCGCGCGTGAAGTTCGCGGACCATCATCGCTACATCCTGTTGAACAAGCCGCGCGGCTACGTGACGACGAGGTCGGATCCGGAGCGGCGCAAGACGGTGATCGACCTGCTGCGCGGCGTCAAGGAATACGTCTACCCGGTCGGGCGGCTCGACTACGAGTCGGAAGGGCTGCTGCTGCTGATGAACGACGGCGACCTCGCGGCGCGCCTCACGCACCCGAGCCACGGCATCGCGCGCGTGTACGAGGCCAGGGTGCTCGGCATCCCCGACGCGCACGATCTCGATCGCCTGCAGCGCGGGATGACCATCGACGGACGGCGCATGCGCGCCTCCGAAGTCTCGATGCTGCCGATGAAGCGCGACGCGGCGGGGGCGACGCTCGTCATCACGTTGCGCGAAGGGCGCAACCGCCAGGTGCGCAACATGTGCGACGCGATCGGCCACCCGGTCGATCATCTGAAGCGCGTCGCGATCGGGCCGCTCCGTGACCCGAGGCTGAAGGTCGGGTACTGGCGCGATTTGAACGAGGACGAGGTCAAGCGGCTGCGCAAAGCCGCGGAGGTGCCTGCCGCTGCGCGGGCTCGACACGAAGGACAAAAGGATCGCAAAAGCCAACACGAAAAAATCTAAGACCGTTGTGTCCTGGGTGTTGGCTCAGTGTATCGACTCTTCCGGTTCGTCGTCGTCCTCGAGCTCTTCCTCAGGCTCCTCGAGCGGCAGCATGTCCTCCGACGGCGTCCGCTCGATCAGGATCGGCGCCTCGAGGCCGAGCGCTTCGGCCATGTCTTCGACCCTGGGCAGGTCGGTCAGATCGTTGAGACCGAACCGCATCAGGAAGTCCTTCGTCGTCGCGTACAGGAACGGGCGCCCGACGACCGGCTTGCGGCCGACGATCTTGATGAGGTGACGCTCGAGCAGCGTGTTCAGCACTCCCGACGTGTTGACGCCGCGGACCTCGGTGATTTCGGCCGCCGTGATCGGCTGCCGGTAGGCGATGACGGCCAGCGTCTCGAGTGCCTGCACCGTCAGCTTCTGCGTCGTCCGCTCGTGGAACAGCCGGCGCACCCACTCGTGCAGATCGGAGCGGGTGACGATCTGGTACCCGCCCGCGATCTCGACGAGCTGCAGACCGCCCGGCCGCTCGTAGTCCTGTTTCAGCTCGGCGAGAGCGGCCATGACCTCCTCGTCGGGCTCGGTGTCGAGCAGCTTGCACATCGCTTTGGGCGTCATGGGGTCGGGCGAGGCGAAGATCAGCGCTTCGAGAATCGCCTTCAGCTCGGCGGCGCCGCGCTTCGGGAGGCTCTCGCCCTCCTGAACCTCGGCATCGGCTTCGCGGCGATCCTGCCCCTCCTGCCCCTCGAGGCCGTCCAGGCCATCCCGCCTCTCCTGCCCGTCCATCTCATCGCGCCCGTCTGTGTCGTCAGCCACGGTTTTCCTCCGGGTCGCCAATCGGGTGAGGCGCGTGTGCGGGCCGTGCGCGTTTGTACACGCGAATCGGTCCGAAGCTGCCGGACTGGAAGACCCTCACCAGTTTCAAGCGGATCATTTCCAGCAGCGCCAGGAAGGTGACGATCAGGCCGCTGCGTTGATCGACGTCGGAAAACAGATCCTCGAACCCGAGCGCCTCGGTTTCCGAGAGGCGCGCGAGCAGCTGCTCGATGCGCAGTTCGACCGGAATCTCCGCGGGCGGCAGCAGCACCCTGGGCCGCTGCTTGAGGCGCTGCACCACTGCCTGAAACGCGTTCATCAGGCTGAAGAGGTCGACCTCGAGCTCCGGCTCGTAGTCGTCGCCGGCCAGCTCGGCGACGCGGCCGTCGGGCCGCAGCCACTGCGCCGCGCGGAGCTGCTCGCGCTCGTGCAGCAGTCCGGCCGCCGCCTTGAATTTCTGATGCTCGAGCAGCCGGCGCACCAGCGCGTCGCGCGGATCCTCGACGTCCCCCTCGACGCCGGCGGCCGTTTCGGGCCGCGGCAGGAGCATCTTCGACTTGATGTGAATGAGCGTCGCGGCCATCACGAGGAACTCCCCCGCGACGTCGAGATCGAGCTCCTGCATGAGCGCGATCGCCTGCAGGTACTGGGCGGTGATCCGCGCGATCGGGATGTCGTGGATGTCGAGCTCGTGCTTCCTGATCAGGTGCAGCAGCAGATCGAGCGGACCTTCGAAGTTCGACAGCTTGACCGGGAAGGCATCGGGCGCCGACTCGAAGCCGGTATGCGATTCGCTCATGTGTACGAAATCTTCATCGCGTCGCGCACGCGGGCCATGGTCTCGGCCGCCGCCGTGCGCGCGCGCGTCGATCCTTCGAACAGCACCTCGCGGAGATAGCCCGGTTTCGCCAGGGCGGCGGCGCGGCGCTCGCGGATCGGATCGAGGTGCGCGTTCAGCGCCCGGGCCAGCGTCGTCTTGACCTCGACGTCGCCGACTTTGCCTGCGCGATAGCGCGCTTTGAGGTCGTGCACCTCCGCCGTGTCCGGGTTGAACGCGTCGTGGTAGACGAACACCGGATTGCCTTCGACGGTGCCCGGGATGTCGGCGCGGACGCGCTTGGGATCCGTGTACATCTGCCGCACTTTCTTCAACACCTCGTCGGGCGTGTCCGACAGGTGGATCGTGTTGCCGAGACTCTTGCTCATCTTCTTGTCGCCGTCCAGGCCCGGCAGGCGGCCGAACGGCGTGAGCAGCGGCTGCGGCTCGACGAGCACGTCGCCGAAGAACTTGTTGAAGCGGCGAACGACCTCGCGCGCGAGCTCCAGGTGCGCCACCTGATCGTCGCCCACCGGCACGAACCGCGCATCGTAGATGGCGACGTCGGCGGTCTGCAGCAGCGGATAGCCGAGAAACCCGATCGCCGACAGATCCTTGTCCTTCAGCGTCTCCTGCTGCTCCTTGTAGGTCGGGACACGCTCGAGCCACGGGACCGGCACCACCATCGACAGCAGCAAGTACAGCTCGGCGTGCTCCGGCACGAGCGACTGGATGAAGAACGTGCTCTTTTCCGGATCGAGGCCGGCGCCGATCCAGTCCGCCACGTTGTCGTATGCGTAGCTGGTCAGCTGGCTGGTGTCGGCGAAGTCGCTCGTCAGCGCGTGCCAGTCGGCGACGAAATAGAAGCAGTCATAGCGGTCCTGGAGCGGCACCCAGTTGCCGAGGGCGCCGACCAGGTGGCCGAGGTGCAGGCGGCCGGTCGGCCGCATGCCGGAAACGACGCGGGCTTTGGCAGTCACTTGGTGGGGAGCCAGGAGAGGATGAAGCGATACGGCGGCAGCACGATCAACTCGAAGGCGCCGGAGAGCACGAGCGCGTAGAGCAGCACGAAGCCGTACGGCCGCACCTTGTTGAACTGCAGCGCCAGGCTGGGCGGGAGCAGTCCGGCGAGCACGTTGCCGCCGTCGAGCGGCGGAATCGGAATCATGTTGAAGACCGCGAGCAGCACGTTGAGCTGCACCAGCCGGCTCAACAGCGCCGCAACCGGTACGGAGATGTTCGATTCGCCGAGCGTCTGCGGCGAAATCGGGACGATGGCGAGCAGGATCGCCGAGAAGACCGCCAGGATCAGATTGCTGATGGGCCCCGCCGCGGCGACGATCATGTAGTCGCGCCGCGGATGGCGCAGGAGGCGCAGGTTCACCGGCACCGGCTTCGCCCAGCCGATGAGCGTCGCGCCGCTGAACATCGACACCAGGGGAAACACTACCGTGCCGATCATGTCGGCGTGCACCATCGGGTTCAGCGAGACGCGCCCCAGCAGCCGTGCCGTGGGATCGCCCAGGCGATCGGCCGTCCACGCGTGCGCCATTTCGTGTACCGTCAGCGAAAACAGGAGAACGATGAACGCGATGAAAATCTGCGCGAAGTTGATGTCCAGCAAGGAGTAAAGGTTACGGCCGACTCGCGAAAAAGGCAAGGACGGCATCGGCGGTTTTCGCGCCGACCACGGCGGCCAGCTCTTCGCGGGTCGCGCGGCGCACGCCCGCGACGCTGCCGAACGTCGTGAGCAGCGTCTTGCGCCGGCGCGCGCCGACGCCGGGCACCTCGTCGAGGTCGGAGCGCAGATCGCGCATCGCGCGCGCGCGTCGATGGAAGGTGACCGCGAAGCGATGCGCTTCGTCGCGAATGCGCTGGATCAGCAGCAGCGCCGGATCGTGCGCGGCCAGCGCGATCGGATGCTCGCGCTCGCGCGTGTAGATCAGCTCTTCTTTTTTGGCGATGCCGACGGCGACCAGATTCGCGAGGCCCAGCGCCTCGAGCGCGCCGTACGCCGCCGAGAGCTGCCCCTTGCCGCCGTCGATCAGCACGAGGTCGGGAAACAGCCCGCCCTGCTCGAGCAGCCCGCGGTAGCGCCGCAGCACGACTTCATGCATCGCCGCGAAATCGTCCTGGAGACGGACAGGGACCGCGGATCGGGGGCTGCGCACGTCGGTCGATCCGCCGCCTGCGTCGGAACCCAGAGACCGGGGCTCCCCCCTGATCCTGAACTTCCGGTAGTCGCTGCGCCGCATCCGGCCCCCGTCGCAGACGACCATCGACGCCACCGTGTCGCTCCCCTGAATCGTGGAGATGTCGAAGCACTCGATGCGCCGCGGCAGCGCGGGCAGCGCCAGCACGTGCTGCAGCGTCTCCAGCGCGTCGTACTGCGCGTCTTGCGCCTGGTTGAAGCGCGTCTGGTAGGCGAGCGCCGCATTGCGGTTCGCCAGGTCGACCAGGCCGCGCTTTTCTCCGCGTTGCGGCACGATGATGCGCACCTTGCGGCCCACACGCTCCGACAGCCACGTCTCGAGCGCGTCGCGATCGGCCGGCTCGGCCGGCACGTAGATCTCCGCCGGCGCGCCGCGAAGCTCGTAGAACTGCTGGATCGCCGCCTCCAGCACGTCGCCCTCGCTCGATCCGACGATCGCCTCCTCGGTCCCCAGTTCCACGCGCTCGACGACGCGGCCGCTGCGGACCTGAAAGACCTGGAGCGCGACGCCGGCGGGGCCGAGCTTCAGGCCGAAGACGTCGCGATGGCCGAGCTCGGCGGTCGCCATCTTCTGCTGGCGATCGTGCAGCGTCTGCACCGTGCGGAGAGCATCGCGCAGCTGCGCCGCTTCCTCGAAGCGCTCGCCCTGGGCGGCGCCGAGCATGCGCGCCCGCAGCGTGAGGACGAGCTCGTCGTTCTTCCCTTCGAGAAACAGCCGGGCGTCGGCGACCGCGCGCCCGTAGTCCTGCTCGGAGCAGATCGTGTCCACGCACGGCGCGATGCAGCGCTTGATGTCGTACTCCAGGCACGGGCGCCCGCGCTTGCCGGTGATCACCTCGTTGCAGGAGCGCATGCCGAACAGCCTGTGCGTCAGCGACATCGTCTTGCGCGCGAAATGGGCCGGCATGAACGGGCCGGCGTAGAAGTTGCCGTCGCGCTGGACGCCGCGCGCCACGAGCACGCGCGGGAAGGCTTCGTTGGTGGTCAGCTGGAGGAAGGGGTAATTCTTGTCGTCGCGCAGCAGGATGTTGTACTTCGGCGCGCGCTGCTTGATGAGGTTGTTCTCGAGCGCGAGCGCCTCCACCACCGAGTCGGTGACGATCACTTCGAGGCGGGCGACCTCTTCCAGCAGCGCGTCGGTTTTCGGATCCGACCCGTGCGCGCCCAGGTAGTTGCGCACCCGGTCGCGCAGGGCGCGGGCCTTCCCGACGTAAATCGTGTCGCCCTCCCCGTTGAAGTACAGATAGACCCCGGGCTGCTCCGGCAGCCGGCCGATCTGTTCCTTGAGTTCGTGGATGGGCATACGATAATATGACGCGTTTTCGTCAGGTGCCTGAACCCTCCATTATAGTGCCTCTTCCCGCGACGACCGACCCGACAGCCCGGAAGCCGCTGACGTTCACGGGCGCCATCGGCGTGGCGTGCATGCTGCCGCTGCGCGGCATCATCAACCTGTGCGCGGCGATGCGGATCCATCCCAACACGCTCACGCTCATCGGCGTGCTGATCAACGTCGGCGCCGCGTGGGCGCTCGGCTTCGGCCGCTTCAGGCTCGCGTTCGTGATCATGCTCGTCGCCAACATCTTCGACTTCATCGACGGCAAGGTGGCGCACATCCTCGGACTGCAGTCGGCGTTCGGCGCGTTCTGGGACTCGACGCTCGATCGCTTCTCCGATCTCGCGCTGTTGACCGGGCTGATCTTCCTGTACTCGAAGCTGAACCGCAGCGATTACGTGATGATTGCGGCGCTGACGCTGATCTTCTCGATCATGACGAGCTACGCGCGCGCGCGCGCCGAGTCGCTGGTCGAGAAGTGCAAGGTCGGGTTCATGGAACGGCCGGAGCGGATCGTCCTGCTGATGATCGGCACGATCACCAACCGCATGGCGGGCGTGCTGTGGGTGGTGCTGGTGCTGTCGATCCTGGCGGTCGCCGATCGGATCTACTACACGTTCCTCGCGCTGAACGGGCGGCCGATGCCGACCCGGGAGGGCGCGGCCGGCGTCTTCAACCGCGCGTTCTTCTGGACCGACGAGCGCGCGACGCTGCCCTACGACCTCTGGGTGGTCGCGATTCTCGCGTTCGTCTGGCTCGTTCCGCCCGACTGGCTCGGCGACCCGATGGCTCATGACCAGGGCCTCGTCGCCTGGATCGCAGAAAGAATTCGGAATTAGGAATTTGGAATTTGGAATTCGTGGCTTCGCGCTTGCGGCTTCGCCGCTCGTGCTCGGGGCTCGGCCTTCTTCGCCGCGACGCTTTTCCGTTTGTTCTTGATGATCGTCGTCACGATCGCGATCAACTCGTTTCCCTCACCCACCAGCATGCCGACTCCCGACTGCGGTCCGATTCGACACCGCTGACACACCCGCATCCGCGTCCACGACTCTCTGGCCTCTTTGAGCCCGATGCAGCATTTGGAAACGAAGTCCGCGTCGCTCTCTGCCGAGCGCGCTTCTTCCAGCATCGTCGCGAAGGACAGGCTGCAGTTCAGCAACTGCGGCACCATCAGACGCCCGACGCCGCCGCCGTCCGACAACTGCCGGCAGAAATCCACGACATGGCACGCGTAGTCAAACGAACGGTCGCGGATATCTTGACCGCCTTCAAAAGTGGGATGTTGTTCCATGCCGCTCGGGTGAGCATGCGAGGTGCCAGAGCGGCGCGCTGTTCTGTTAGACTTCTGGCGGGTCGAACCTACTCGTACGCAGAATCACCGTACGCATTCCAAATTCCAAATTCCAAATTCTTAATTCTGAATTCCTAAGCGCGTTTGCGCTTGGCTGCGGCGGGCTTCTGCGAAACCGCCTTTGCCGCCTTCTTCTTTCCCGCGCTGACCGAGTCGAGGCTCTTTCTGAGCGCGTCCATCAGATTCACCACCTTCGGCGGCGCCTCCGCGGTCGCCGCCATGACCTCCTCGCCGGCGATCTTGGCGTCGATGATCGCCTGCAGCCCCGCGCGATACTCGTCCGTGTAATCGGCCAGGTTCAGCGGCTGCTCGAACGTCTGGATCACCTGCCGCGCGAGCTTCATTTCCTCCGGCTTGACCGTCGCCGGAACCGAGTTCAGCTCGTCGACCGCGTCGATGCCGCGCAGTTCCGCCGCATGGTGGAGCGTGTGCATCACGAGGCCGCGCTCGAACGCGCGCACGGCGACCAGATACTCGCGACCGTACAGGGCGAGCTTGCCGATGCCGATCTTCCCGCGCATGCCGTCGCGCATGACCGCGAACGCGTCGGCCGCCATCCCCCCGTCCGGTGCCAGATAGTACGTGCGGTCGACGTACATCGGATCGAGCGCCGCGGCATCCGAGAACTGCACGAGATTGATGACGCGCGTCGACTGCGGGCGGACCTTCTCGAGATCCTCGTCCGACATGATCACGTACCGCCCCTTGTCGAACTCGAACCCCTTGACGATCTCGGTATTGGGCACCTCACGCTCGCAGTGCGGGCACCACTTCTTCTGCTGGATGCGCGTCTGACACTCGGCGTGCAGTTGGTTGAACGAGATCGAACCGCTCGACTCGGTCGCCGGGAACACCTTGATGGGGATGTTCACCAGGCTGATCTTCAGGAAGCCCTTCCAGGTCGCTCGTGCAGCCATACGTCACCTATCGGCCGTTAGGCGTCGTCTCTTTCGTCGTGGACGCCCAGATCGAGCCCGGTACCCGTGAAATGGATCGCGTGCTCGCCGATTTTGTCCCGCAACAGGCGGCGCGCCGCGCCGTACTTGTCGCCGGGAACGTTGAGACGCCGTGCAATATTGCGCACGCGTGAGATGACGATGAGCAAGATCTGGTGCTCGTCCTCGCGCCAGCTGATCCCCCCGATCTCGCGGTACGGAATGAACGCGTTGTCCGCCCAGATGCCATCGTCGTAGAAGCCGCGTCCGATCGTCAGGCTCATCGGCGAAAAATAGGCGTAGTACGCAAACATCATCGCTTCGCCGAACGCCTGGCGCCGGATGAACACCAGTTTCACGAACACGAGCACGCCGAGAGCCACGCCGAGCCCGAGCGCAAACGTGTAGTGCGGCGGCTTCGGAATCCGCCATGTCAGGAGCGCGGCGCGCCGGCGCTTCACGAACCGCGCGTAGTCGTATGCGAGCTTGGCGTTCCCGATCAGGAAGCCGAAGCCCAGCAGCAGCAAGGCGCTGGTGACGAGGTCCACCTAAGGCGTCTCGATCTCAGCGAGATGCGGATCGAAGCAGTGGCGGCAGCGCGCCTCGTAGAGACCGGTCGCGCCGACCAGCACGCGGTCCTTGCTGGCCACCAGCCGCTGCGTGTGGTTCGCCGGGTCGCCGCAGACGACGCAGATGGCCAGCGTCTTGGTGATGTATTCCGCGATCGCCAGCAGCTGCGGCATCGGCTCGAACGGGCGTCCGAGGTAGTCCTGATCCAGCCCCGCGACGATCACGCGCTTGCCGCGATCCGCGAGCGTGTTGCAGGCGGCCGGCAGATTGGGATCGAAGAACTGCCCCTCGTCGATGCCGACGACCTCGGTCTCCTGGGCCACCTGCTGCACCAGCTCGTCGGAGTTGCGCACGTTCCGGGACGCAATGCGCATGTCGCTGTGCGACACGATGTGGTCTTCGCTGAAGCGGTTGTCGAGGAGCGGCTTGAAGATCTGGACCTTCTGCCTGGCAATCTGGGTCCGCCGCAGGCGCCGAATCAGCTCCTCGCTCTTGCCGCTGAACATGCTGCCCGTGATGACCTCAATCCAGCCGTGATGGGGTTCTTTGCGCACGATGTCCATGGGGGCTGACATTGTATTCGCCATCGAAGGAGAACGGCGCGCATTTTGATTACTGAATATTAATTATTTGAGGGTTGGAACTTCTCTCGAAAGAAGTCCGTCTTCATGACTGAAAAGAAATGGTTGTAACTCGGGAGCCGGTAAACGATACTCGGCCCTCCACCATGGTCGAGCTGGCCGGACCATACGCGAAGCGAAAGTCTCCCCGGCTTCCGTCTCTTGTCCGGCCGTTTGAATGTGCACATGAAAATTCGATGCCCTGATTTCTCGCCCCCCCTGCAAGCGCCGGCTGCGCGCGTCGAGGACCGCCGCGGCGGCCGTCGCGACACACCGTCTCCAGGTTCATTCTTACGAAAAACGGGACATCCCGCGGAGCCGACCATGAAAAGAACATCGGTCCTCAGCCTGCTCGTCATCGTTGCGCTCGCAGCTGCGACGCACACGATCCTCGTCGCCCAAGGCCAGGTCGGCCAAAACATCAACATCGTCTCTGGGAGTGGAGACCAGTTCATCGGCGACATGTTCCGCCAACGGCAGAACGAGCCAGCGCTGGGGATTTCGAGCGTCAACCCGTCGCACATGATGGCGGCATATAACGATTATCGCACCGTCGACTTCGCGGGCGATCCCGGCGTGGGCACACCGTCGCCCGGTCAGGGCGCGATCGCCAAGCTGTTCAAGTTTTTCAAGGCGCCGTGGAAGCGCGAACGCGAACGTGAGCGTGAGGGCGAGGAAGCGGGAGACTCCGCGCAGGCGTGGATTGGGCTGTCGTTCACCGACGACGGCAAAACCTGGTATACGGGGCTCCATCCGGGCCACGCGGCCCCGGCCCCCCCGGTGGTGGGGACGGAGTTGTGGGATCAGTCGGCGCAGTTGAACGGATACGAAGCGATGAGCGATCCGGTGATGGCGACCACCCCTGATCAGTTTTTCGTGGGCGGGATTGCATTCACGCCGAATGGGCAAAGCGTCGGCTTCGTGTCGCGGTTCACGGACAGGAACAATACGGCAGCCGGCCAGAACATCGTTTTCAACGGGACGAAGCTGCTCCTGACGCAGCCGGCCGGTTTCTTCGTGGACAAGCCGAGCATCGCAGCCGGGCCGAACGGCCACGTCTACGCCGCGTTCGTCGTGTTCGACCAGAGCGATCCGACGAAATTGAGCAGCAAGATCATGTTCTTCCAGTCGGCCAACTCCGGCGACACGTGGTCGAGCGGCCAGGTGGTCAGCACCCCGCTCACGCGCAACCAGTCGCCCTGGATCGTCGTCGATCCCAACAACGAGAACGTCGTCTACATCGGCTGGCGACTGTTCGCGGCTCCGCAACTGCCCAACCTGACGAATGCCGTGGTCGGCAGAAAATCGACCAACGGGGGACAGAGCTTCACGCCGTCGCTCCCGTATCCAGTGGCGCTCTTGCTGAAGCCGTTCGATGCGCCGCAGGTACCGCTCACGTCGACCACGCTGCAGATTCCGCGTTCGAACGCATATCCGACGGCGGCCATCGACGGCAGCGGCGGCATTCACGTGGCGATGCAGGAGTACGTCTACCCGCCCACGTACTCGCTCTCGACTCTGCGTGGTCTGCCGCTCGCGCCGTGGACATCGACGC
>JAYVYV010000063.1:0-14649 GCA_043783985.1 Acidobacteriota bacterium
CGTCTCCGGCCTTGGCCGGATGCCATGGAGCGCGCGCAGCACCTCGGCCGACGCGGCGAGCACGCCGTCGCGCAGCGACCGGCAGACACCGGCCGCGTGCCGATCGGATGCGAGCACCATCGCGTGCAGCGACCGCGGATCGCCGGGCCCGGCGGCCAGCGCCGGCGCGCCGAAGAGCTGCAGGAGGGTCGCGAACGTCCGCGGATCGTCGAGCGCCAGATCGACATCAACCTCGAGATGGCGGCGTGCGTAGAGTCGGGTGGCATCGACGATCCGCAGCTGCAGCCCGTTGAAGATCAGGCACCACGACGCGTCGCGCCGTGCGGCCAGGGTGACGGCGGGGCGCCAGAGCGGATCGCGCGAACTGCCCCAGGGCGCCACCAGCAGCGCGACCGTCCGGTCACCCGAACGAAGCGTGGCGGCGACAGCGGGTTCTGCCGGTTCAATCCGTTCCACCGGCTCGAAGCCGAGCGCGGCAAACAGCGGCGCGGCCGACTGCAGCATCGTGCGCGGCGTCGAGGACGGCCCGAGCGTCGCGCAGCGCCCTCGCCACGCGAGCAGCTCGCGGTGCGCGGGGACGGCAGCGGCCGCTTCGAGAATCGCCCGACGCTGCTGTTCGATGAACACGCCGGACAGGAGATGGCCCGCAATCCCCGGCAGCATGGCTACGGCACGAGCACCAGCAGCAGCCGCGCTGGAACGGACGCGACGGTCGCGCCGGCGGCAATGGCCCGCATGCGCTCCACCGCAGCCTGCGACGACTCGTCGATCGCCGCGGCGCGAGCCTGTCGTGAGTGCTCGGCTCGGCGATCGAACAGGCCGGGTTGAGACCCGGCGTCGAATGAAGTTGGTCCGGCGATGTCGCGCTCGCGAGCGAGCCGCGCCGCACTGAACGCACCTGCGATGCGCGTCACCTCCATGCGCCACTGGTCGCATGCGGCCTCGATCCGGGCGCGGACGGGTTCGCCCGCGCACCGAAGCAGCGACATGACCCACTGCCGGCGCTTCTGCAACGGGTCCACGAGGGTCCGGCCGGCGTCGATCAAAACCGGAACGAGGCGCGACTCGACGAGGCGGCCGGACGCATCTTCGAAGGTCACGCGCCACAGCAGGCACACACGCCCGCCGAGCGCCAGCTTGAGCCGGCCCCGCCGCGGCAGCGCGATCCATGTCGTGTCGCCTTCGAGCTGAGCGAGCGCCCGTTGGTCGCCGTCGCGCAGCAGCGCGCGAACACTCGTCAGGCGACGGGCTTCGGCCGCCGCTTCAGTCCGCAGATCCACCACCGTCAGCGTCATCGTGCGATCTCCAGAGTCGCCGCGCGTCGGCGCTGCTGCGGCGTGTCCCAATGGGCTCATGTGGCGCCCCGGCCCCGATCGGGCCCGACGGTTCCATCACGAGCCGCGCGACGAGCCGTTCGTCTCCGAACGGATCGGGCGCGCCGATGTCGGTCTGCGCGGCAGCGACGCGCGCGCGCAGGCGCGCAAGCAGCCGCGTTTCGCCGGTGCCGTCCGCTATCAGGTGGAAGGCGTGCACCGTACGGCGCTGGCCGATGCGATCCACGCGGCCGATGCGCTGCTCGAGGCGCATCGGGTTCCACGGCAGCTCGAGGTTGACGACGAGATGGCAGTGGTGATGAAGGTTGAGCCCCTCCGCCGCGGCGTCGGTGGCCAGCAGCAGCCCGCGCGGCTCCCGCGCAAAGGCGGCGAGCACCGATGCACGCTCGTGGCGCGCCAGCCCACCGTGAAGCACCAGCGCCTCGCGCGCGAGCCGCTGTCGCACGTGGATCAGCGTGTCCCGGTACTCCGTGAACACCACCGCCGGCTGCCGGGCCCGGCGCAGCAGCCTGCCGAGCGCCGCGACCTTCGTTTCGCCCGCGGCCGCGGACCGCGCGCGCTGGTGCAGCGCCGAGAGCAGCCGCCGCTCGCGCGCCGGATCCGAGAGGCGGAGATCGATCGGCCAGCAAGGCGTCTCGTCGGCCGCGGTCAGTTCGCCGTGCGGATCGCCGAGCGGCAGGGCGATCTGCTCGGCCTCGTCACGGGCCTCCGCCGACAGCGCGGCGAGCCGCCGCTCCACCGACTGCGCCAGCGACCAGGCGCTCGACAGGGCCCTCTTGTGAAGCACCGACAGCGCAAGCGCTGCCTCGTGCGCGCCTCTTTCGGCGCGGACCGCGTCGCTGTAGCGCGCCAGCATCGTGTGCATGCGGACTTCGTCGGCGCTCGGCCGGACGCGCACGATGTGGACGCGGCGGGCGGTGGCGATGCCGGCCTCGGCGCGTGTCCGCCGGAACACAAGCAGGGGGGAGCTGCCCTCGACGGCGCCGAGCGCCTGCAGCGCCTCGAACGATTCACGATCGCCGCTGTGCGGCGTCGCGCTGAGCAGGAGGACGAAGGCGGCGCGCGCGGCGAGCGCATGCACCGCCGATCGCCGATCGGAATCGCCCGCGCACGCGTGCGCTTCGTCGACGACGACGAGATCCCAGCGGCACGAGGCCGCGGCCGGGAAGACCTCCGGCCGTTTGACGTAGTCGATCGACGCGACGGCCGTGGACAGCGTCCGCCACGGGTTGACGCCGATGGGCAGCGTGGCGGCGAGGCGTTGCAGGGTGTGGCCGTCGACGCCGGCCGCGTGGATCCCGAAGCGGTCGGCGAGCTCCTGCAGCCACTGCTCGCGCAGGCCGGAGGGTGTGAGCACGAGCATCCGGTCGATCGAGCCGCGTACGAGCAGCTCGCACGCGATGAGCCCGGCCTGAATCGTCTTGCCCAGGCCGACTTCGTCGGCGAGAAGCAGCCGCGTACCGAGCCCGCGGAGGACGGCGATGGCCGGTTCGAGCTGGTGAGGGAGGAGATCGATGCGCGCCGTTCCGGCGGCGCGCAGCGAACCGGGCGGACCGTCAGCCGCGATCAGCGCGCGGCAGGCCCGCCGCCACTTGACGGCGCGGACGATTCGTGGCCCCCTCGCGCGCGCGATCGGTTCGAGGATGTCGAACGGGACGATGACGCGGCGCTCGAGGCCGAGATGCGGCGCCGCCAGGCCGCACAAGGTGACGACCGTGCAGCCTTCGAACGCGCGCACCTGGTCGATCCGCCAGCGCGCGTGTCGCACGCGCACCAGATCGCCTGGCCGCACGGCCACGCCGTCGTCTTTGGGGGATTGCGGAATCTGCATCGCGCATTGGCCACTCGCGCGCAGATTGTGCGGTGCGCCATGGGCGCCCCGTGTCAGCTCAAGGACTTAGGGCTAGCGAGTGGGCTCCGCGACGTACCAAGGCAAAGAGGATGCCTGGGCCCGCGTCGTGTCGTCTTCATCCGGCAGCAAGCGGCGGATGACGGCTTCGAAGCCTGCCTGTTCCGGATCGTACACGCCCCACTCGTCGCACACGGGGCGTGTGAACGCAGAGGTCGCCAGCTCGGAGGGATGATGTGAACCTGTGTTCGCCACGCAACGACGAATCGCAAATCGCGTACCCCCGGCGCCTTATGCGCATTCCGGCCTGTTTTCGAGAGTGCCCGTCCGCGCCGGAGCCCGCGGCTGACAATTCCTGCGGGCGTTCTTACGGTTCTGCAGCCAGCCGTGCGACGGTCGCGCCCAGATGCGAGGCGGAATCATCCCAGAACGCCACGACCTTCGGGTGCCGTTCGAGTGCCGCCTGGACGATCCCGCGCTGGACGCCGCGGCCGCGGCCGTGGACGACGCGAACCTCCGTCAGGCCCGCGGCGGCTGCGGCGTTGACGTATTCGTGAATCACCGACGCGACGTCGCGGGGCGGGAACGCGTGGAGGTCGAGCTCGTGTTCGATCGGAATACGGATGGGTTCCTCTGACATACCGCCGCCCAGCCTCAGCCTGTCGCGGGGTAGTCCGCGGTCACGACGGTCTTGATGCCGCCGCGCACCGAGAAGTCGCCGACCACCGTCATGCGGCGCGGCTGGAGCGAGGCGACGAGATCGTCGAGGATCTGGTTGGTGACGTGCTCGTAGAAGATGCCTTTGTTTCGAAACTCGACCAGGTAGAACTTCAGCGACTTCAGCTCGACGCAGCGGGCGTCGGGCACGTACGTGATCCGGATCTCGCCGAAATCGGGCAGGCCGGTCATCGGGCACACCGACGTGAACTCCGGACACTGAATCTGGATCTCGTAATCCCGCTCGGGCCGCGGGTTGGGGAAGGTCTCGAGCGTCGAGCTTGACATGTGCTGAAATTCTAGCATTCCGGCAAAAATCGCGGTCGTGGGGCGCCGCGTTCAATTGACACTGGCGAGAGGCGCGCGCTAGGATACGACGTTTTTCGAAGGAAAACCGCGATTGGTGCTGCGCGCGGCGATCGCCGGTTGAACACCACAGCGCGATCAAGTGAGGGGGAACGCGATGACCACCGACGCCCGACGCATGGGCAAGTCCGAACTGTTTTCGCACTTCGCGGAACGGTTCGAAGTGAAGCGGACTCAGGCTCGAGAATTTTTCGACGAGCTGACGGCGCTTGCAGAGAAAGAGCTGAAACGATCGGGCGAGTTCGTGCTGCCCGGGATGGTGAAGCTCGTCGTGCAGAAGCGGAAAGCGCGGATGGGACGCAACCCGGCCACGGGTGAAGCCATCAAGATTCCCGCCAAGACCGTCGTCAAGGCGCGGATTGCCAAGCAGCTCAAAGACACCGTGCTGCCGCGGAAGTAGGGCGTGGTTCCCCCGCACCACTGACCCTCTGAATCTCAGGATCTGAGAATTTCAGGATCTGAGGAAGTGCTTTCCTCGAGTCCTGAGATCCTTAGATCCTGAGATTGCTAGGCCGCCGCGGTCGTGCGCGCCAGCATCCGGCTGTAGAGCGTCGCGGGCACGAGGCACATGGTCCGCGCTTCCAGGTTGGTCACCGAATCGTCGTCCAGGATGATGCGGTCTCCCGGTCCCAGCAGAATCTCCGCGCTGTAACGCCGCGCGCCCCGCAGCGTCCGCAGTTCGAAATAGCGCACCGCCACCGTCCGATCTGCCACGGCCATCGCGTCGGTCTTCACCAGTGTCCGGAACATCTGTCCACCCTCCTTATTTGCTAGCTTGCAGCCGCCTGGGCTGAACGATCGTCCCGCGCCGGGAAGCGCAGCGTGAACGCCGTGCCGCGTCCGACTTCGCTCTGCACGTCGATCGTGCCGTTCAACTGTTCCACGATGCGTTTGGAGATGGCGAGCCCGAGGCCGAGGCCGCGGCGCTTGGTCGTGACGAAGTCGTCGAAAATCGCGGAGAGCCGCTCCGCCGGAATCCCGGAGCCGGTGTCGGTCACACGGATCTCGACCAGATCGCCGGCGCGTCCGGTGGCGATCGTGACGCGCCCGCCGGGCTCGGTGGCCTGAATCGCGTTGGTGATGAGGTTGCGGTACACGCGGCCGAGCGCGAAGCGGTCGCCTTCGATGACGAGCGGGCCGGGCCCGTATTGCGTCTCGACGGCGACGCCATTGCGGTCCCCTTCGCCGCGCATCGACTCCGCGATTTCGGCGACCGAGGCGTTGACGTCCATCGCGAAGCGCTCGATCGGCTTCGGCTTGACGACGTGGCGCAGGTCGTCCATGAAGCGTTTGAGCGTCTCGAGCTCCCGGTCGATCGTGCGGCGGAACTGATCGCGCGATTCGGCGTCGAGGTCGTCGCGCATCAGCAGCCGTGTGCTGTTGCCGATGTTCTGGATCGGGTGCGAGAGGTCGTGTACGAGGCCGGCGGCGACGCGGCCGAACATGGCCTGCCGCTCCTGCCGCTTCACTTCTTCCTGCAGCGTGACGAGGCGATCGGCCATCGTGTTGAAGGCGGTCCCCAGGTCGCCGAGCTCGTCGTCGCGTTGGATCGCGACGCGGGCGTCCAGCTGTCCGGCGGCGATGTCGTGGGTGCCGCGCTGCAGCGTAAGGATCGGGTCGATGAAGCTGCGGCCGAAGAAGTACCCGACCGTGATCATCACGACCAGCGCGCCGGTGATGGCGATGCCGAGCTGGCGCGCCAGCGCGGTGGCATTGGCGTAGGCCTCGCGCGTGGGCTGTTCGACGATGACCGTCCAGCCGAGTTGCGCGATGCGGGCGGCGACGCCGAGCTGCCTGCGGCCGTCTTCGTCGGTGTATTCCTGCGACACGGGCGCGGCGTCGGCCCGCGCGCGCGCGGAGGCGAACAGCCGGTGGCCGCTCATCGTGCGCATCTGCGCCACGAGCGCCTTCTTGTCGGGATCGCCGTGCGCGACCAGCTCGCCGCCCGGCGCGACGACCATCGCGAAGCCGTGCTCGCCGATGCGGATCTGGTCCACCATCCGCCACATTTCCTCGAGGCTGAACTCGCCGGCGAGCCAGCCCGCCGGCTGGTTGAGGCGGGCGAGACGGATGGCGAACACCGACGTCGGCAGCAGATCCTCGTCGACGCGGATCGGCGACATCGAGACGCCGTTGATCGTCAGCTGCGCGTCTTTCGGGATGACGACACGGGGCTTGCCGATGCGGCTCGACGCGATCATCGCGCCCTGCTCGTCGAACAGCGTGATCTCGCGGAACTCGCGGAACTGCAGCACGTAGTTCTTGAGAATCTGATCCTGTTGCCGCCGGTCGAGGCCGGTGTCCTCGAGATCGGCGGCGAGCGCCTTCAGCAGCTCGGCGTTGGTGACGACGTACCGGCGGATTTCCTCGGCGGCGCGGACGGCGACGTTCTGGTTGCCGTTGACGACCGATTGGCGCGTGCCGCGCTGCAGGGACAGGATGGACACGACGCCGTACGCGAGGAGCGGCACGACGGCGGCCACGCCGACGAGCAGCGCGAACCGCGTGGCGATGTGCCGGATCTTCATGTCAGTTGCGGCCCGCCGCCTGCTGCGCTGCCGATGTCGGCTTCCACAGTCGGATCGTGCCGAGGATGTCGCGCCCCTCTTCGACCTCCACCGTGAACCGCTTGCTCACGGCGCGTGCGCGGACCGACCAGGCAAGAAAAATCGCCGGCGGGTCGTCCATGAATGCCTGTTGCAACCCGCTGATGGCGCCGCGCAGCTTGTCGTCTCCGTCGGCGTGACGGACGCGATCGAGCGCCGCATCCACACTCGAGTTACCGAACTGACCCCAGTTGAGCGGCGTCTTCGAATGCCAGATCAAGTAGGGACGGAGGAGGGTCGGTCCACTGAGGACTTCGGTCAGGATTGCGTCGTACTGCCGCTTCTCCGCGCGCTGCGTCAGCTCGTTGATGGGGACTTCTTCGGGGTTCATCTCGACGCCGACCGCGGCGAGCTGGCGCTTGACCTCCAAGGCGATTCGCTCGAACGGGGCACCAGGGGTTAGGAGACAGGAAAACCGCAGCTTGCGGTCCAACGCCGTCGCCGCGCGGGCCGGTTCAAACGCGAACCTCGGCAAATCGGCGCTCAGCGCCCAATAGCGCGGCCAAACCGGCCCTGATGAGACGACGCCGTAGCCGTTCAACGCGCTGCGGACGATCTCCGCACGATCCACGCTCATGTTCAGCGCCCGGCGAACTTCAGGAGACCGCAACGCCGGGACTTCAGGGTTCAAGACAACGACGTACTGATATCGACGGGTGAATGTGAAAACGGAGATTGCGCTTGAGTTCTGCATGGAGGGCAGCGCATCGGGGCCGACCTCGTACAGCATGTCGAGGCCGCCGCGCAGCATCTCAGCCCAGGCCGTACGGATGGTGGGAAAGGTTTCAACCTGCACGCGCGGCACGTTTGGCGAACTCAGATAGTAGTCGCGGTTCGCCTCCATCACGTTCGTCCCTTTGGGCGCCGCGATGTACGGCCCGGTTCCGATGCCGTCCGGTTTCTGGATCGATGACTCTAGCGCTTCGGTAAGGAACGGCGAGCTGGCATGTAGAGAGATTTCCACCGCGTCTCGTCCGACTGGCCTTACCTGATCCACGTCGGAAAACAGGGATCCCATGTACGCACGCATAGCGTCCGGGAGCATACGCGCGACGACGTCCGCATTGACCGGCGATCCGTCGTGAAATTTCACATTCGGCCTGAGCTTCACCGAGAGCGATCGTCCGTCTGCCCGGACCGTCCAGCCCTCGGCCATGGACGGCAGCATACGACCGTCTTCTCCGGCTCGAGCCAGACCTTCCACCGTGAGAAGCAGGCTCACTTGTCGAAGTCCTAAGAACGGGTTCGTAGCCGTACCCTGACTCCAACCCATCCTTAGCACCGCAGCCGACGGCGCGATCGCTCCAGAAGCCGGTCGCCTACAGGATCCCGTCAGAAGCCCGACCGCGACCAACGAGATCGCGATCATCCAGTGGCGGGTTCCGTCGTAGCGGCGTCTGCCGCGCACGTCGGCCATTCGACTACTTCTTGTTCATCGGCGGCTCGTCAACGTAGCTAGCGCAGATTCCGGCCGGTTTCATGTTGGACGCCTTTTTCACGATCTTGATCTTCATTGTAGTCTCCTACGCTGCGCTGGCCGCGGTATGCGCCAGCGAAATGAGCGCCGATTCGAAGCTGCGCTTGTGACATGTCGGCAGGTTCATGTCGCCAAGTTGTGAGTACGAGTTCGCCACGCATCCGCCCGCGCACACGGGCATGAAGGCGCAGTCGCCGCATTCTTTCCAGGGAGAAAGCCGCACGAAGCGTTCGCGCGCCGATTCCCGCGACGCGTCCACCCGGTCGTCGATGTGACCGGTGGAGGTCGCGAGCTGGCCCGTGAAACCGGGGCAGGCGTAGAGCGAGCCGTCGGGCCCAATCGTGTGCGCGTGCTCCATGTGGACGTGGCACGGCCCGTTGTGGACGCCGTCGTGGGTAGGGAAGCCGTGACGCTTGGTTTCGTCACGCAGGAACGACATCTTGTCGTCGAGGACCTCGCAGCTGTCGCACGTCGACCCGTGGCCCGCGCCGGCCGACGTCATGCACGTGCCGTTGAGCGGCTTGCTCGACGCGCCGACCGGCGTCAGCGGGATGAAGCCCTTCGGCTTCGGCGCCTCCGTCCGGATAATCGGCTTGAAGTTCACCTTGACCAGCTTGTCGCCGAAATCCTGTTCCTTCAGGAAGTCGAGCAGCGCCGGGTAGCTGTCCACCGAGCTCTCGTCGAAGTTGCCGCCGATCGAGATCCGGCACCGGCCGGCCACCTGCCTTATGTTCTCGACGATGCGGTCGAAGGTGCCCTGGCCGCCGCGCAGCGGCCGCATGCGGTTGTGGGTGTCCTTGTCGCCGTCGAGCGTGATCTTCACGCCGTTCAGCCCGAACGGCAGCATGCGATCGACGACATCCGGCGTGAGCAGGAGACCGTTGGTGATGATGTTGACGAAGAGATCGACGCCGCGCGCGCGTGTGGCGCGCCAGGCGCGCTCTGCCAGCATGTACATCGCCGGCAGGTTCAGCAGCGGCTCGCCGCCGAAGAACGTGAGCACGAACTTTTCGGGGCTGACGCGATCGAGCTCGCGCTCGAACCACTCCGCGACGCGCCCCGCCGTCTCGAGCGACATCTTGTCGGCGTGCGTGTTGTAGTCGCCGTGATCGCCCTGGAAGCAGTAGTCGCAGGCAAAGTTGCACTGCAGGGTCGTGAGGAGGGTGATGTTGAGCTCGGAGCGGTCGCCTTTGACCCCGGCCAGATAGCGATCGAGATTGCGGCGATCCGTCGCGCGGTCGTCGACGAGGAACCCGTTGTCCGTGAGCAGGTCCAGCGCCTCGCGCTCTTCGGCCGACGGCGTCCAGCCGACGAACAGGCTTTGCGCGGCGCGGTCCAGCAGGTCGGCCACGTCGCTCGACACGACGAGCTGCGCGTCGGTCAGCGTGTTCATGAGGAAAATGTCACCGCGCGCCTCGAGCGGCACGCGAAGGTTGAACATCGAAGGCTGCATGTTGGGATGGCCCCGGACCCGATCGTGGTAGTGGTCGAACGTACAAACAGATAGCAACGCATCTGCCACAGTGGCTCAGGCAGAGGCATCCAATGAATTCCCCTGTCTTTTTACGGATCCAACAAGAATCGGTCCCGAGGCCGGGCTGAGCAGTTGGCTGGCGCGGGCAATGGTTGGTCAGCTCATCGGAGCTGGCGCACGCCGCCATAACGATTAGTTCCGCGAAATCAGGAGATTAGAAGGGAGGGCAAGGACTTGGCCGATCAGGCTAGGTTGTTAACTGATCAAGCGCCTCGTAATCTTTTCGCGATTTGTCGCACGGCGAGCTTGTCCATTTTGTACTTCAAGGTGCTCAGTGGAATTCCAAGGTACTCTGACGTGCCGGTCACGTTCCACCCGCATTTTTCCAGCGCGCGCAGGATGAAATTGCGTTCGAACGCGTTCGTCGCGTCCTCGAACAGGTTGTCGGTCGACGTTCCCTCCGGCCCCAGCTGGGCGAAATGGAATTCGAGCGGCAGATCCTCTTCCGAGATGTATTCCTTCTCGCTGACCGCGACCAGCCGCTCGATCAGATTCTCCAGCTCGCGGATGTTGCCCGGCCACCAGTACTTCTTCAGCACCGCCATGGTCGACTCGGTGATGCCCTGGATGTTTTTGCGGAACCGCGTGTTGTAGCGGCGCAGAAAAAAATCCGCGAGCTGCGGCACGTCGTCGGTGCGGTCGCGCAGCGGCGGCAGCTTGATCGGGATGACGTTGATCCGGTAGAAAAGATCCTCGCGGAACCGCCCGTCCTTGACGGCCTTCTCGAGATCCACGTTGGTGGCCGCGATGAGACGGAACTCCGTCTTGATCGGCTTGGTCCCGCCGACGCGCTCGATCTCGCCTTCCTGAATCGCCCGGAGCAGCTTGGCCTGAAGGTCGAGCCGCAGATCGCCGATCTCGTCGAGGAACAGCGTGCCGTTGGACGCCAGCTCGAACTTGCCGAGCTGCTGGCGATGCGCGCCGGTGAAGGCGCCCCGTTCGTGGCCGAAGAGCGCGCTCTCGGCGAGCTCGCGCGGAATCGCGGCGAGGTTCACGGCGATGAAGGGCGCGTCCGGATCGCCGGCCTCGCGATGAATCAGCCGCGCGAGCAGCTCCTTGCCGGTGCCGCTCTCGCCGAGAATCAGGACCGTCGCGGACAGTTTCGCGATCTTCTGGACGAGATCCACGATGTCGCGCGTCATCTTGCTCGGCCCGACGATGAACTCGCGCTCGGTCTGGTCGGCGACCTGCGCGGACAGCGTCAGCACCTGCCGGTTCAGATCCTGCCGCTCGCTCGCGTTGCGCACCAGCGATCGCAGCTGGTCGTAGTCGAAGTCCTTGGTGACGTAGTGATACGCGCCGTGCTTCATGGCCTGCACGGCGGTCTCGATCTCGTTGATGGCCGAAATCATCAGGACCTCGACCAGGCTGTAGTTCTCCTTGACGATGCGGAGGACCTCGAAGCCGCTGATGCCGGGCAGGCGGACGTCGAGCAGAACGAGGTCGACGTCCTCGCGGTTGAGGACGGGCAGAGCCGCCTCGCCGCTCGACACCCGCAGCACGCGGTACTCGCGTTTGAGGATGGCGGTCAGCGTATCGCGCATCGCCTCGTCGTCGTCTACGATGAGGACGGTCTTGGGCTTATGGCTCATGGCCGGGGGCTGCCGGAAAACGCGGACATTGTGTCAGGCGGTTGACACTGTTGCAAGCCGTTCGATAACGTACCAAGGTTGTTGACCCTTCATTGGCTGGTGACCGGCGCGGCGCTCGTTCTGGCTGGCGTGGCTCTCCTGGTGGCGCGGCGCCAGAGCAAGCGGCTCGAACGTCTGACCGAATCCTACTGGGAATTACGGTACGAGCACGGACAATTACGCGCACGCGTGAACCGCCTCGATCCGGAGCAGCAGCAGGCCGCGGCGGCCGAGCCGCCGGCGACGAATTTCATCCCCCTGTCTTCGTTGAAGCGATAAGCGAGACCAGACGTGCCCCAGGAATATGACGTGATCGTGATCGGCGCCGGAACCGGCGGGTACGTGGCGGCGATCCGCGCGGCACAGCTCGGCCTCAGGACCGCGGTCGTCGAGAAGCAGAAGGCGCTCGGCGGCACCTGCCTGTTGTGGGGCTGCATCCCGACCAAGGCGCTGCTCGAGCACGCGCACGCGCTGAAAGTGGTGCAGCACGCCAAGGACTGGGGCGTGTCGATCGGCGAGTCGGCCGCGGCGACGATCGACATGATCCAGGTCCAGACGCGGAAGGATCGCGTCGTAACCGGCCTGACCAAAGGCGTCGAGTTCCTGTTCAAGAAGAACAAGATCGAGTGGATCAAGGGGACGGCGCGGCTGACCGGCAACGGCGGCGTCGACGTCTTCGAGGGCGAGAAGCAGACGCTGCGCGCGCGCAAGGAGATCATCGTCGCCACCGGATCGACGCCGCGCGGCGTGCCGGGGATCGAGATCGACCGCACGCGCATCATCACGAGCGACGAAGCGATCGCGCTGCGCGAGGTGCCCAAGACCCTGGTGATCATGGGCAGCGGCGCGGTCGGCGTCGAGTTCGCGTCGATCTTCAATCGGTTCGGCAGCGACGTGACGATCGTCGAGCTGCTGCCGCGCCTCGTGCCGGTCGAGGACGAGGCGGTGTCTGGCGAGCTGGAAAAATCCTTCCGGAAGCAGGGGATCACGAGCCACACCGGCGCGAAGGTCACCGGCGCGACGGTGAACGGCGGACACGTGGATGTCGTCGTGCAGCTCGCCGACGGGACGACCAAGACCATCAGCGCCGACTACCTGCTCGTCGCGACCGGACGCGGTCCCGTCACGGCCGGGCTGAACGCGGAGGGTGTCGGCCTGCAGATCGACAACGGCTATATCAAGGTCGACACGCTGTTCAGAACGAACGTGCCGGGGATTTCGGCCGTCGGCGACGTGATCACGTTCGGCGCGCCGGGCCATCCGCAGCTCGCGCACGTGTCATCGGCGGAAGGCATCATCGCCGCCGAGCGGATCGCGGGGCTGGAATCGCGGCCGATCAACTACGACCACGTGCCCGGCTGCACCTACTGCGATCCGGAGATCGGCAGCGTGGGGCTCACCGAGTCCGAGGCGAAGGCGCGCGGCTTCGACGTACGCGTCGGCACGTTCCCGTTCGGCGTGCTCGGCCGCGCGAAGATGGCGCAGGAAACCGAAGGCTTCGTGAAGATCGTGGCCGACAAGAAGTACGACGAGCTGCTCGGCGTCCACATGATCGGACCGCGTTCGACCGAGCTGGTCGCCGAGGCGACGCTGGCGCTGCGGCTGGAGTCTACGGTCGAAGAGCTCATCCGCACGATTCACGCGCACCCGACGTTTGCCGAGGCGATCGGGGAAGCGGCGCATGCAGTACACGGACAGGCGATTCACAGCTGATGCCGAGGGGCGAATCCGCAATACAGGGGACAGGTAATGGCGACTGATGTTGTGATGCCCCAGATGGGCGAGTCGATTGCGGAAGGCACGATCGTCCGCTGGATCAAAAAGGTCGGCGACAAGATCGATCGCGACGAGCCGCTGTTCGAGATTTCGACCGACAAGGTGGACGCCGAGATCCCGTCGCCCGCCGCCGGCGTCGTGTCCGAAATCCGCGTCAAGGAAGGCGAGACGGTTCCCGTCAACAGCGTGGTCGCCGTGATTGGTGAAGCCGGATCCGCCGCCTCCGCCGCCACGGCAGCAACGCCCACGGCCTCGGCGAAGGAGCCGCCCGTGCAGGCGGCGAAAGCCGCGGAGCCGTCCAAGGCGTCACCGCAGGCCGACGGCGCCTCCCCCCAGGCCGCAGCGGTGTCGGCGGCGCAAGCCCCTTCGGCCCCGCCGCCGCATTACCACGACCGAGAGGAGCCGGCTCCCGCGCCGGATCAACACGCGGCGTCGGCCGCGCAGACCCCGGCGACCAGCGACGGCACCGCCTCACGCCACACGGGCTCCACTGAAGACGCCATCCGCGAACGGTCGTCGCCGCTGGTGCGCAAGATCGCGAAAGAGCACAACGTCGACATCGCGCAGATCCACGGCACGGGAATCGCCGGGCGCGTGACGAAGGACGATATTCTCGAATTCATCGACAAAGGACAGCCGGGGCCGGCTGCGCCGGTGGGCCAGGCAGGTCAGGCGGCTAGACCCGCGTCGGTGTCCGGCGCGCCGCCGGTCGCGGCTGTGACCTTCAAGCCGGGCGCCAGCGATCATGTGGAGAAGATGTCGGTGATGCGCAAGCGCATCTCCGAGCACATGGTCCAGAGCGTGAAGACGTCGGCGCACGTGCACTCGGTGTTCGAAGTGAACTTCGGGCGCATCGCGAAGATCCGCGACGCGAAAAAGGCGGAGTTCGAGCGCGCCGGCGCCAGGCTCACCTACATGTCGTTCATCATCAAGGCGGCGATCGACGCGCTGCGCGCCGTGCCGATCGTCAACGCGTCGGTTGACGGCGACACCATCGTCTACCACAAGGACATCAACGTCGGGATCGCCGTGGCCCTCGACTGGGGCCTGATCGTGCCGGTGATCAAGAAGGCCGACGAGAAGAACCTGGTCGGCCTCAGCCGCGCGGTCGCCGACCTCGCGAACCGCGCGCGCGGCAAGCAGCTCAAGCCCGACGAAGTGGCGGGCGGCACCTTCACCATCACCAACCCCGGCGTGTTCGGCGCGCTCTTCGGCATGCCCATCATCAGCCAGCCGCAGGTCGCGATCCTCGGCATCGGCAATGTCGAGAAGCGTCCGGTGGTGGTCGACGATGCGATCGCGATCCGGCCGATGTGCTATCTCACGCTCGGCTACGATCACCGGGTGATCGACGGCGCG
>JAYVYV010000064.1:0-5172 GCA_043783985.1 Acidobacteriota bacterium
CGAGACGCGATGCGGGCCGCCCGGGTCGAGCGCGATCGACCGGACGCGAGCCCCGTCGAGCACCGTGGCACCGAGATCGCGGTTGGTGCGAAGCAGCATGTTCTCGAGCCGCCCGCGATCGAGCTGAAACGAGGGGACCGGCGGGAAGTCGGTCGGGCCGAGCTCGACGCGTTGCGCGATGTCCCGGTTCCCGTCGTGGGAGAAGAAGTAGCGCAGCCCCAGCTTCTCCAGCTGCTCGGTGCGAAGGTGCGGTTCGAGCCCCAGCCTCTTCTGAAAGTAATGAGCGCCGATTTCGACGCTCGACTCGCCGACCTTGAACGCCGCTTCGGGAACAGGGTGCGGCCGCTTTTCGACGATCATGACGCGCAGCTCCGGCGCCTCCTGACGGAGCTGCCGCGCGAGGCAGCCGCCCGCGAGTCCTCCGCCGAGGATCGCGACGTCGTAGTGAGTCGGACCGCTGCTAGTCTTCACCGGCCGGACAGTTTAACCGACCGCTGATGCTGCCGTCTCGTGAGGCCTACTGATGGCACTCGACGCGGCGGCGAGCGGCGCGTGCAGCTCGATCGCGATCTGCCTGGTGGCGCCTTTCAGGTCGCCGTTCTTCATCGCCACCGGATCCATGGTGATCGACGCGATCGTCAGGATCGGGCCGGAGTCGTCCGTGATGCCGGCCAGCGGGCCTTCCGGACGGCGGCCGCCGCTGCTGAATCCGTTCATCAGCTTGCGGTGCACGTCGCTGTGGTACGAGTTCATCTCCACGCACACGATACGGGCCCGATCCGCGCGCGACAAGGAGGATCCGACGAAGGGCAGCAGTTTCATGATGAACGGTCGGGTGGGCCGGAGAGCAACCTACCGGGCCTACCAACCCACCCGACCTGGAGCGCCGCGATACTATCAATGAATATGTCCGTGCGAGACGTCATCATCATCGGAGCCGGGCCGTCGGGTCTGTCGGCCGCCATCGCCGCCAAGCGTCGCGATCTCGACTACCAGGTCCTCGAACAGGGCGTGCTGGTCAACTCCATCTATCGTTTTCCGCCGCAGATGGTGTTCTTCACGACGCCGGAGCTGCTCGAAATCGGCGGGCTGCCGTTCGTGTCGCCGTTCGATAAACCGACGCGCGCCGAGGCGCTCAAGTACTACCGCAAAGTGGTGGATATCCACGACCTGCAGATCGCGTACGGCGAGAAGGTGTTGTCGGTGGAACGGGAGACCGATGGCGCGGACCGGGCGGATGGGGAAGGCGGGGCGGCGGGTGGGGCGATTGCGCCGGAGGGGTCCGCTCACGTGTTCGCGATCGAGACCGAATCGGCCAACGGCGTGCGCCGCGCGCGCTACGCCAGGCACGTGGTCATGGCCATCGGTTACTACGATCATCCCGTGATCCTCGGCGTACCGGGCGAGGATCTCCCCCACGTCCGGCACTATTACGGCGAGCCGCACCCGCACTACCGTCAGCGCGTCGTCATCGTCGGCGGCGGCAACTCGGCCGCGGAGTCTGCGCTCGAAATGTATCGAGCCGGCGCGCACGTGACGCTTGTCCACCGTGCGGCGACGCTGAAGCCGACGATCAAATACTGGGTGCGGCCAGACATCGAGAATCGGATCAAGGAAGGATCGGTGACGGCCCACTTCAGCGCCGCGATCCGGGAAATCCGTCCGGCCTCGGTCGTGATCGTCCCGGCCATTGCGGCGCCACCACCGCCACCGCCGCCCGATGTGGCTTTCCCAGCCGACGGTTCGGCAGGTTTCAGCGCGCCGGTACGGCCAGCTCTGAGGGGCGAACTGGAGATCCCAGCCGACGCGGTCTACCTGCTGACCGGCTACCGCGCCGACGCCGAGCTGCTGCGCCACGCGGGAGTGACGCTGAACGAGCGCGATGCGCCGGTCCACGATCCCGGGACATTCGAGACGAATGTGTCGGGATTGTTCGTGGCCGGGGGCGCGATCGCCGGCGTCGATACCGGTACGATCTTCATCGAGAACGGCCGTTTCCACGGTGAAAAGATCATCGAGGTCATCGCGCGCCGGTGTTAGCTTCCATATTCAATTTATTGTCGGCGGCGCGCCGCGAGCCGCGCCGCGCGACGATTTTCTGAAAAAACCCCGTTACGGTTCACAACACGGCACTAGAATACGCGCCAGTCCGTTCCCCGTGGAGGCTGTGATGCGTCGCCAGTTCGCCGTGACTGTGGGGGTCGGTGTCGTCGTCGCGCTCACGGCTGCGGCCCCACCTGCGCCGACGCCCATCGACGTCACCGTCCACGAAGGCACGTCGATGTCCGTCGCGGTGGCGCCGGACGGCCGCACGCTCGCCGTCGATCTGCAAGGCAGCATCTGGACGCTGCCGGCCACCGGCGGCGCCGCCACGCGCATCACCGACATCTTCAACGACGCGCGCCAGCCGGTGTTTTCTCCTGACGGCAAGTGGATCGCCTTCTTCGCCTACCGCGACGGCGGGTACGACCTGTGGGCGATCGCGCCCGACGGTTCGCATCAGCACAAGCTGACGTGGGGCGCGTTCGACGACCGCGAACCTGCCTGGTCGCACGACGGCACGCACGTCGCCTTCTCGTCGGATCGCGGCAACCCGCTCGGCGGCGACTACAACATCTGGACGCTGGACATGCGCAGCGGCGAGCTTCGCCAGCTCACGACGAATCCGGCCGACGACTACATGCCGACCTGGTCGCCCGACGACAAGGAAATCGCCTTCGCGTCCACACGCGACGACGGCCAGTCTGCGTGGGCGGTGACCGTCGCCGACGGCACCGAGCGTAAGGCGGCGAACGCCGCCGGCCGCATCGACGCGCCGTCGTGGGGACCTGGCGGCGACATCGTGTATCACGTGACGAAGGGCGGCGGCCGCGGCGCCGCGGCCGGGAGTCCCGAATCGTCGGCCTACGAGATCGCGCGCCGGGCGATCACCGGCTCGGAGAACGTCTTCGCCTTCCGCGCGTCGTGGGCATCGCCGACGCTGTTCTACTACGTGTCGGACGGCAAGATTCGGAAGCGCGATATCAAGGCGGATTCGCCGCAGACCATCGAGTTCAGCGCGACGCTGCAGGTGACGAGAGCCGCCGGTTCGTACACGCGCCGCAGGCGCGACTTCACGTCGACCGTGCCGCGCCAGGTCCTCGGCGTCGTCTCGCCGAAGCTCTCGCCGGACGGCAGGCAGGTCGCGTTCGCGGCCGTCGGCGACATCTACGTGATGCCGGTCGGCGGCAAGCCGGTGAACATCACGAAGGATGCGGCGCTCGACACGGAGCCCGCCTGGTCGCCCGACGGTTCGCAGATCGCCTACTCGTCCGACAAGGACAGCGAGCACCTGCAGCTCTGGGTCCGCGACATGAAGTCGGGCCGCAGCCGCCGTCTCACCGATCTGACCACGCAGCCGCAGGGGGCGGCCTGGTCGCCTGACGGCGCACGGATCGCGTTCTTCAACGTCGACGGCATGTGGCGCGTCGCGCAGATGTCGGTGATCGACGTCGCCACCGGCACGGTCACCAAGGTGCACGACTCGCTGCCGCAGCCGGGCGCGCCGGTATGGTCGCCCGACGGCAAGCGGCTCGCGATCGCCGGCATCGCGCCAATGACCAAGCGGTTCCGCGAAGGCACGAACCAGATCCTGACGATGTCGTCGACGAAGCTGAACGACGACAAATGGTTCGCGCCGCAGCCGCTGATGTCGATCGACTCGCGCGGAGGGTGCGGTCCGGCGTGGTCGCCCGACGGCACCAAGATGGCCGCGATTTATGAAGGCGTGCTGTCCGTGTGGCCGGTGTCGGCCGCGGGCGAGCCGCTGGGGCCGCCGCGCCGCGTCACCAGCGAGAGCGCGCACGCGCCGAGCTGGAGCGGCGATTCGCGGCACATCCTCTATCAGTCGATGGACAAGCTGCGGATCATCGACATCGAAGACGGCGACATCCGCACGGTGCCGCTCGATCTCACGTACACCCCCGCGGTGCCCACAACGCGTCTCCTCGTGCACGCGGGGACGCTCGTCGACATGAAGAGCCCCGCCTCGCGCGCGAATGTCGACATCCTCATCGAGGGGAACCGCATCACCAGCGTGGTGCCGCACGCCGCCGCGCACCACACGGGCCATGTGGTGGACGCGTCGAACCTGACGGTGATGCCGGGGCTGATCGAGTTCCATTCGCACCTGCAGCCGGACTTCGGCGAATCGGCCGGGCGCGCCTGGCTGGCGTTCGGCATCACCACGGTGCGCAGCCCCGGCAACACGCCGTACGAGCCGGTCGAGGAGCGCGAGGCGAGCGAGGCGAACGTCCGGATCGGTCCGCACGTCTACGGCACCGGCAACCTGATGGAATGGCAGCGCGTGTACTACAAGATGGGCATCGCCATCTCCAGCGTCGCGCACTTCGAGATGGAGCTGCAGCGCGCCAAGGTGCTCCAGTACGACCTGCTGAAGAGCTATGTCCGCCTGCCGGATCTTCAGCAGAAGCGGATGGTCGAGTTCGCGCACGGCATCGGCATCCCGGTGGCGACGCACGAAATCTTCCCGGCCTCGCTGGTCGGCGTCGACAACACCGAGCACACGTCGGCCACCAGCCGCCGCGGCTACTCGCCGAAGATGGCGACCCTGCAGCGCAGCTACGAGGACGTCATCCAGCTGTTCGGCAAGAGCGGACGCTACTTGACGCCGACCCTGTTCGGCGGCGCGCGGCAGCTGTTCGAAAAGGAGCCGGATCTGAAAAACGATCCGCGCTTCAAGCTGTACCCGGCGTGGATGCAGGAGCAGGTCGCGCAGCAGGCGAACCTCGGCCTTCCCAACGCGGGCGGGGTCGATCCGGGCGGCAACGGGAAGATGGTCATGGACGTGATGCGCGCCGGCGGCGTCATCGTGGCGGGCACCGACACGCCCAACGGCATCAACCTGCACGGCGAGCTTGCGTCGTACGTCACGGCCGGCATGTCGCCCTACGAGGCGCTGAAGGCGGCGACCGTGAACCCCGCCCAGGCGCTCGCGCTCGACGCCGGCACGATCGAGGCCGGCAAGCTCGCCGATCTCGTCATCGTCGACGGCGATCCGCTCGTGGATATCGCTAACGCCCACAAGGTGCGCCGCGTCATCGCGAACGGGCGTCCGTACGACATCGACCAGTTGATCAATCGAGGGGCGGCGGCCAAGTCGCCGACCCAGGC
>JAYVYV010000065.1:0-5159 GCA_043783985.1 Acidobacteriota bacterium
GTCGGCGCCGTGCGGCGCCTGTCGGCCGTACGATGGGGCGTCGCGGGGCAGATTGTCTGGGCGTGGGTGCTCACGATCCCGGCGGCATTCTTCATCGCCATGGGGGTCTACACGCTGTTGCGCCTGAGCGGCGCAAGCTAACGACGGCTTGGCGGGGCGCTAGGGACGCTGCGCTGAACGGCGGGGGGCGGGAGCCGCCCTACCTTGTATCCAGACGCGGGATCCAGGTTGAAGCCGCTTTCAGTCGCGTCAGAAGGGGAGCCGCGCGACCGCGGTCTCGACGCGCAGGCGATCGCCGCTGCCCGGCCACGCGACGATCAACTCCTCGCCGCGGCGCGCCATGCGCGGGTAGCCGCTGTTCCGGCGCTCGCCCAGATCCGTCACGGCGACCGCCGCGGACCGCCGACCGTTGCGCTCGACGCGCCGAACCTTGAACGCCGCGCTCCGGCCCGCGAGCTCGATCCAGCCGACCACCGCCGACCCGTCCGCCAATTGCTCCACGTCCACGCGCCCGAGCGATCCCGCATCGTCGACCCGCACCGGCGCGCTGAACGTGCGCCCCGCGTCCACCGAGAATGCGACGAAGGCGTGCCCCTCGTCTGCCGGCGCCGTGAACCAGGCCACCGCGACGTTGCGGGCGTGGGCGTTGATCGCCGGGCCGTTGACCGGGCAGCCGTCGATCCGCCAGCCGTCGGCGTGCACCGGGGACGGCACCGTCCACGCGTTGCCCGTGAACCGCGACACGTAGATGTCGCGCACCTCGTCGGCCGAGCGGTTGCGATATGCCACGATCGGGCCGTCGCTGGTCACGGCGGCGGCGGTGGGACAGCACTCGCAGACACGGAGATCGACGGCGTCTTCCGCCCGCTGTTTCCAGGCGCGATCGAAATGCGCCGCGCGCAGCCCCATGTCGCCGGTGCCCTCGTCGTCCGGCGTGATGCCGGGCTTCATCGCGCGGCCGTCGAGCCAGATCACGCCGAGCCCGCCGCCCGTGTCGAAGAGCGAGGCGAAGCCGTGCTCGGTCCTGGTGCCGTCGTGGTGCGGAGAAAACGGCGCCGACCACGTCCGGCCGTCGTCCGCCGACCGCGAGAGGCGGAGATCGTAGCCCGGCGCGGAGGGACCGCTGCGCTGCAGCCAGTGCGCGACGAGCGTGCGATCGGCGAGCCGCACGACCGATGGGACGTCGGCGTAGTTGGCGAAGAAGTCGTCGCCCGACGCTATCGCCCGCGCTTCCGACCAGCCGCCCGTCGTCCCTTCCGAATATTTCAATGCCGTCTGCGAAGCGACGTTCTCGAGCCAGCTCAGGATCACGCCGTCTGCCGACGCGGTGAGCTGCGGCTGCGCGCTCGCGTCGCCGGCGGGCGAGGTCAGCGGCTGGAACGTAGGGGTCCACGCGGGCGCGGGTCTCGGCGGTGTGGACCGGCATGCCGCGAGCAGGCAGGCCAGCGTCAAGGCTGAAGAGATCGCCGCGAGCCCCGGGAGCTTCATTGCGCGTCATTCTACCGGGGATGACTACGGTTGAGCCTCAACGAGGTCAGCCCGACCGTACGACTTCCGACAAGTCGTTGCAATCAAAGACGAAATACGGTTGAGAAGGGTGGCACCGCTCGTGCGATATCACCGGCAGCGGAGGTGGAACGATGAGAAATTTTCTGGCGGCGGTGTTGAGCGTGATTGCAGTGGGAGTGATGCTGATCGCCTACGGGCTGCTCAGTCCGCACGTAGCCGCGGCGGACGTGTATCCCTCGGCGCGGCCGATGCTGGCGAGCCAGCGCGTGGGTGACATCGAGGACCTGACGCCGCGCCGGCCGATGGAGTACCGGCTGACCGAACCTCGCTACGCGCCGGCGTACCAGAGCTATCAGGCGCCGCGGCGCGTCAGCCAGGCTCGCACGACGCGCTATGCACCGAGCCGCGTGGATCGCTATTCGGACCGCATCGAGCGCGCCCCGGGGCGCGACTGGACCAAGACGGCGATGGTGATCGGCGGCACCACGGCCGCCGGCGCGGGCCTGGGCGCGATTTTCGGCGGCAAGAAGGGCGCGCTCATCGGCGCCGCCATCGGCGGCGGCGCGGGCACCCTTTACGAAGTGAAGAAACGATAGGTCCGAGGGCCGAGGGCCGATGGGTGAGGGCCGAGGGCTGGGGGCAAGGGCAAGGGCGGTCGATACCCCTTCCCTCCCGGCCCTTCGCCCTTCGCGTCGGGCGTGGCAGAATAGCAGCCATGGGTATGGCCTTCCTTGTCGCATTCGTCCTACAACTGATCGCTCCTGCTCCCAAGCCCGGTCACGCCGCGATTCTCGCGTCGCCCACCCAGGTGAACGGGGCGGCCGGCGCGAAGCTGGCGCTGTTTGTCGACGTGACCCCCAAGCCCGGCATTCACGTCTACGCGCCGGGCTCGAACGACTACATTCCGATCACGGTGAAGCTGAACGCGCAGCCTGAGCTCAAGGCCGGCAAGGTCGCGTATCCCAAATCGGAAATCATGACCTTCGCGGACGAGAAGGTCCCGGTCTTTCAGAAGCCGTTCCGGCTGACGCAGAGCGTGACGCTCGACAAAGCGGCGAAGCCGGGGTCGACGGTCACCGTGTCCGGCACCGTGCACTATCAAGCCTGCGACGACCGCGTGTGCTACCCGCCTGAATCGTCGCCGATCGCCTGGACGGTGATCGTCAAGTGAGATTCGTGGCCTTCGCGGCCGCGATGTGCACGGCGGCCTGCCTGAACAGCGCGACGGGTCCCTCGAGCGGTTCGACGTTCGATCGCCTTGTCGGCGACCTGCGGCAGCAAGGCGTGACCGTGTCCACCGCTGGCAACGAGCCGCGCGACTCGTTTCCTTTTTTTTCCGTTCAGGCGAAGCGGTTACGCGTCAATGGAGACGACGTCCACGTCTTCGAATACACCACGGAGGCCATCGCGACGAGCGAGGCCTCGACGGTGGCGCCTTCAGGCACACCCATCGGCACCACGCAAGCGACGTGGATCTCTCCGCCGCGGTTCTACAAGAGGGAGCGTTTCATCCTTCTGTACGTGGGCACCAATACGGCAGTGGTGCGGGCCCTGGAAGCGGTGTTCGGAAACCGCTTTGCGGGCGCATAATCGGACACCGATCAATTCCTTGCTCCTCGGGCTCCCGCGCGATATACTACGCCTCCCCCGCGATTGAACGACCGTCCGTAGCCGTTCGCCTGATTACCATTTGAGGAGACACGTATGCGCCCATTCGTCCACCACCGGCTGGTTTGTGCCGTCGCCGTCTTAGCCGTCAGCTTTGTCGCCGTCACCTCAGCCTCCCATTCCTGGGGCGGTTATCACTGGGCCCGGACCACTCCGCAGTTCACGCTCAAGGTCGGCGACAATTTGACCTCGACCGATTGGAAATCTCATCTCAACACGACGTTGAGCAACTGGAATTCCCCCACGAAATTTGGTGCCACGACGACTCCTCTGATGACGGCTCCGGTAACGGGGCAATCGAGGAAGCGTTGTTCGATGGTGGCCGGCACGACCCAGGTCTGCAACGGCGCCTATGGCAACAACGGCTGGCTCGGCCTGGCGTCGATCAACATCATCGATGGCACGCATATCACGCAGGGCTCGGCGAAGATGAACGACACGTATTTCGACACGGCCACCTACAACAACCCCAACGAACGCGAGCATGTCATGTGTCAGGAAGTCGCCCACACGTTCGGCCTGGACCACCAGTCGACCGATGGCAGCTCGCAGAACAGCTGCATGGACTATTTTTCGAACACGGGCGCGAACGCCACCAGCACTTTGAGCACCACGCCCAACAAGCACGACTTCGACGAGCTGAACATCATCTACTTGCATCTCGACGCCTCGACGACTGTGGCGTCAACGACGTCACCCGCGGCGACGGCGTCGGACGTGACCGACGACCCGAACAGCTGGGGGCAGCTGGTGAGCCAGTCCCCGAACGGCCGGAGCTCGACGTATCAGAACGTCAACCGTGACGGTTCGATGACCCTCACCCACGTGTTCTGGACGATTGAAGCCGCGGCCAAGTGCCCGGGCTGCGATCACCGGTTCGATCGATAATCGACGACCCTCTTCGTTATAGATCCGGCGAGACAGCAGCCGCTGTCTCGCCGGGTTCACTAATGACACCTGGGAAAGTCGCAGGTTAGAAGAGGCGGCCGAGCAGCGGGTATCCCCACACGAGACCGAGCGCGGTCGAGACGCAGCCGACGACGAGCGACAGTGCGCGCGCCACGCCGCTATGGCGTCCCGCCTGCGCGAGCGGCCAGCCGAGAAGGCCCGACAGCGCCGCCATTCCCAGCGTCGATCCCAGCCCGAACACGACCAGGTAGGTGAGCCGCGCCGCCGTCGACGGCAGCGTCGTCAGCACGAGCGCGGTGAGCGCGCCGCTGCCGGCCAGCCCGTGAACCGCGCCGACCAGGAGCGGCCGCCGCGCGAGCGTCCAGGTGCCGAGGTGAATGTGCGCGGGCGCGCCGTGGTGCACGTGCATCGTGTGGCCGTGCTGATGGAGGTGCGCCGGCCCCGACGGCCCCTGGCGCGCCGCGAGGTAGATCGCGCGCAGGCCGAGACCGATCAGCATCAGCGCCACGCAGAATTCGAACCCGTCGGCGATCCGCACCGGCATCTCCGCGCGGAGCATGACGAGCACCGTGCCGACCGCGATCAGCGCGCACGTGTGCCCGAGCCCCCAGCAGATGCCGAGGAACGCGGCCTTGTAGCTGTTCCGCTCGCCGGTGACGAGCGTCGACACCGCCGCCAGATGATCCGGTTCGAGCGCGTGGCGCATGCCGAGCAGCGAGCCCAGGCCCGAGCTGGTCATCAATTCGAGTACTGGCATGATGCGGCTGAGCGGATATTGTATCTCAAGGAGTTGATGATGATCTGGTTGGCGGTAGCCGCCGGCGGCGCGCTGGGTTCGATGGCGCGGCACGGCGTCAACATCCTCTTCGCCCATCTGCTCGAACGCGCGACGCCCTACGCGACAGCGTCGGTCAACCTGCTCGGATCCGCGGTCATCGGGCTGCTGGCGGCGCTCATCGCGAGCGGGCGCCTGCACCTGTCGGCCGAGATGCGGACGTTCGTGTTCGTCGGCATCCTCGGCGGCTTCACGACGTTCTCGAGCTTCATGCTCGACACGCTGACGCTGGGGCACG
>JAYVYV010000066.1:0-14417 GCA_043783985.1 Acidobacteriota bacterium
CCTGGACACCAAGCCGATGATTGCGGCCGAAGCGAAACTGGCCATCGACGCCGCCCATCCGGCTGTAGCCGTTCAGGAACTCGCGGTCGGTGGCGATCAGACCCACATACGATTCCGAGAACAGGTCGTGCTTGACGCGGCCGATGACGACGTGGGCCGATTGTCCGAATGCCGGGTCTTTCGGATCGTCGACCTTCCCAGGCGCCTCGTCGTCTGCCACCACCAGGCCCAGCATTGTCTTGCCCACCTTGCCCGTGAGCTTCGCGCCGAACCGCGGATCGACAATCGTGCGCGTGTGGACGAACGTGACCGGACCTGGCGCGTCGAAAATCTCCTGCCCCTCGAGGAAGAAGGGACGCAGTTCGGAATAAAACAGCGGGAAGCGCTGGTTCACGTCGATCTGGGGGCGGTCGGACTCGATCTGCGAGAAATCGGGGTTGAGCGTGAAGTCCGCCGTGAGGTTCGACGTGATCCCGTACTTCACGTTGACGCCGGCTTCCGGATGCGTGCCGGCGTTACGGAAGACGCCGGACGCCGTGTCGAGCGACCCCGCCTTGATGGCGGTGAAGGTCGGCAGGAGCTCGAAATTGTGGCTTGTCGACAGGTCCGACATGCCCTGGAGGACGCCCATCTGCCGAATGAACCCCATGACGTCGCGCGACACGGGCGACCAGACGACGCTCTCGTTCTTGCTTTCGATGTCGCGCTGAATCTGGAAACCCCAGCGGTGTGCTTCTCCCCGGCTTCGTCCCGGGTACCGCAGGCTCTTGAAGGGTATCGTCATCTCCGCCGTCCACCCGTCGGCGACCAGCTTGCCCGCCGATTTGTACAGCGCGTCCCACGACGGATCCTCGCCGGCCTCGCCTTGCTGCCCGCCACCGCCGCCGCCCCGCCCGCCCCGGCCTCCGCCTCCGCCTCCGGGACTGCCTCCGCCGCCAGCGCCACCACCACCGCCGCCACCACCACCGGGGCCGCCGCCCCCGCCGGGACTGCTGCCCATCAGCGCATCGGCTTGAATGCCGTAGGCGTTCACGCCGAACATGTAGGCCCGCTGGTGATCGAAGAACGGATCGAAGAACACCGTGACCCTGTCGTCTCGCGCGATCTTGTCGCGGTCCGCGCGGTTTGCGCGGATGATTCCCGGATCGGCGTAATGCGCGTACACGGCGATGTAGAGATTGCGGCTGTCGTAGGCGATCGACACTTCGGTCTCTTCAGTCGCCGGCGCTCCTTCAATCGGTCGCTGCTGCGTGAAGTGCGTGATGCGCGCGGCCGTCTTCCATACCGGATCGTCGAGGTTCCCGTCGATCGTCGGCGGAACGCTCGTACGCGACGCGCTCACACTTGGCGGCCCGGTCTGCGCATCGGGGTCCAAAGGCGTGTTTCCGGAGTCTCCAACCGTCACCGTTCCGGCTGTTTGCGTCTGCTGGACGGCGTGACACCGATCGATGGAGGAGTGGCTGCAGAGGGCGAACAGCACGAGGATCGACACAGGCATGGGACCGGAGAAATCTTAACTGGAATTCTCGTCGGCCGCGCACGTCAGCCCTCTGGTGACGATCTTTGACAATTGGGCCGCCGTGGCTGCGGCTAGGGTCGTTTCAGGCCGGAGGTCCAGTTCAGCACGACCTGGATGGTTCGCATTCCGCCATCGTCGATCGGCGCGTTCAGCAGAAACCGCTGGCCGTCACGCGACGCGACCCACCGATTGCGCTCTATCTGGCCGTGCACGAGGCGGCGCTGGAACAACTTCACCGGCAGACCGATCTCGAGACCGGTGCTGACAACCTTGACGGCGGCAGCGAAGAACGTGTCGTCGCTCGTCTGGTAGACGATTTCCCTGCCGCCCGCCGTCCACATCGGCAGCTGTCCGCCGGCGTTCGAGATCTGCCATTTGCCGCCGGATGGCGGAAAGGGCTGCACGTAAATCTCGGGCCGTCCGGTTTCGTTCGACTGATACGCCAGCCAGCGGTTGTCTGGTGACAAGCGTCCGGCCATCTCGAAAATCGGCTTCGGCGTCCGCAGGACCGGTGCAGCCGGGCCGTGGCCGTCGGCGGGCACGGTCAGGATGTCGAAGTTGTCCGCCGACGGCGTCAACCACTGAACGAGCAGGTGGCCGTCGGACGACCAGTCGCTCGGGAAGATGATGGCGTCTTTGTCGTCCGCGATCCGCTCCTCGTCGCCGCCGCCGCTCGCAAGCTTCCGGGCGATCCTGAGCCGCGCCCCATCCTCGGTGGCCGCGCCGAACGCGACGTGCGTGCCGTCGGGAGACCAGACAGGGAATTTGTGTATTCCGCCGCCGAATGTGAGCCGGGACGCGACACCGCGTTTGAGGTCGACAATCCAGATGCTCTCTTCATCGGCCCCGCCCCCCGGGCCCGCCACGCCTATGGCCGCACGCGTCTCGTCCGGCGACAGGGCCAGATCGGTGTACAACTTCGACTCGCCGACCGCGCTTAGATCCTTGCCGTTCCGATCGACCCACAGAAGCCGGCCGCGCTGCTCTGGCGCCTCGGACGAATACGCGAGATCGCCGTTCAGCGAGGTCGAGAAATCGACGAGGCCCAGCGATTGCACTTGGATCCGATCGGTGACGGGAAACGGTTCGCCGCTGAACGCGAACGAGCGCGTCGAGAACGGCCGCGCCATGAGCGTCTGCTGGCTCACGTAGAACAGGTGTCCCGACGCGTACTCGGCGCGCGATTCGACGCGCCCGAGGGCCGACACGTCCGGGCTGTCGAGCGATCCGACATTCAGCGTGCTCGGCCCCTTGGGATCGTTGCCGAGAAAAAGGAAGTGACGGCCATCGGGCAGGAAGAAGGGCCATGCGGTGCCGACTTCCTTTCGGGCGGTCTCGGGCTTCACCGCGACCGTCGGCACGCCGCCGGAATCGGGGACACGCTGGATCGAATCGTTCACGCGCGCGTCGAACAGGATGACGCCCTGGCCCCACGAGCCGTCGGAGCCTCCGGCGAATTCGCACAGGAGTTGCGGCGGGCCGCCGGCGACGGGAACCTTTTTGAGCTTGCCGCTGGCGAAGAACGCGAGGTACCGGCTGTCGGGAGACCAGAACGGGCGCGCGACGCCTTCGGTGCCGGCGAGTTGAACCGGCTCGAACGATCCCATCGGCCGCACCCAGATCGACCGGTTCGACTGCGCGTCCACGCCGACAAACGCGACCGCGCGTCCATCCGGCGAGATGCGCGGCCACAACAGCGTCACGCCCTTCGGCGGCACGATCGAAAAACGCGTGGGCTCACGCGTCGCTTCGCGCGGGGTCATCAGGAGCCGTGCGATCGACCCCGCCGCAAGCAGCGCGAACACGGCGGCCGCGGCCCATGCCCAGCGCTCCTTCGACGTGCGGCGCGCGATCACCGGCGCCGGCGCGCCGACCTGCGAGCCGCCTTCGGCAATCCATTTCAGCTCGCTCGCCAGGTCCTGGGCGGTCTGCCAGCGTTCGTCGGGATCCTTGGCCAGACAGGTTCGAATCACGCGGTCAAGGGCGGGCGGCGTCGTCGGTTGCAGCGACGAAATCGGCGGCGGCGTCGCCGACATGATCGAGCCGATCAGGCTCGCCTGACTCTTGCCGTCGAACGCTTTGCGGCCGGTGACCGTTTCGTACAGCAGCGCGCCGAACGCGAAGATGTCGGTGCGTCCGTCCGCCTCTCCGCCTTCGAGCTGCTCCGGCGCCATGTACTGAAACGTGCCGAGGACGGTTCCCGCCTGCGTCAGCGACTTCTGCTGCGTTGGCAGAAATGAAGACGAGGAGCTGGGCGGAACGTCCATGCGGGCCAGGCCGAAGTCGAGCAGCTTGGCGCCCTGCCTGGTGAGCATCACGTTCGCCGGTTTCAGATCGCGATGCACGATCCCCTGACGATGGGCTTTGCTGAGCGCGTCGGCGATGTCGATGCCCAGCCGAAGTGCCTGATCCAGCGGCAGCGGCCCGCGCGTCAGCCGCTCGGCGAGCGACTCGCCCTCGAGCAGTTCCATCACGAGGTAATCGATTCCCTCGTGGCGGCCGATGTCGTAGAGCGCGCAGATGTGCGGATGGTTCAGCGCCGAGGCGGCGCGCGCTTCGCGCTCGAACCGCTCGCGTCTGTCGGAATCGTCGGCGAGCGCGGCGGGCAGGACCTTGATCGCGACGTCCCGGCCGAGGCGCGGATCGCGCGCCCGATAGACTTCGCCCATACCGCCCGCGCCCAGCAGCGCGACAATTTCGTACGGTCCGATCGAAGTGCCGGGGGACAGCGCCACGTCAGGTTCGCCGATTATAAGGCGAATGGGATCCCGGTCCGGCTCAATCCGGACGCCGGCCGGATCGGTGCCGGCGTGGACGCGGTTTTGCGACCCGTCCGGGATCGGCGGTTGTGGCGGCTGTTAAGCTGAACGGGCGAAAAACGGCAGCGCGGAGCTCGGCCCGGTGTCCTGCATGATCTCGCCGTGCTGGCTGAGATCGAGCCCCATCTCTTCCTGATCCGCCGAGACGCGCAGCGGGATGATGAAGTCCGTGAACTTGTAGAGGACCCACGAGCCGCAGAAGGAGAACGCGGCGACGAACACCAGCGCGCCGCAGTGTACGAGGAACGTGGTCGCGTGGCCGGACGTCAGGCCGACGTCTTTCGCGAAGAAGCCGGTCATCAGCATGCCGACCATGCCGCCGACGCCGTGGCACGGGAAGACGTCCAGCGTATCGTCGAGCGCGGACGCGTTCTTCCAGTGCACCATCAGGTTCGATACGACGCTCGCGCACGTGCCGATGAAGAGGCTCTCGCCGATGCTCACGTAGCCGGCCGCCGGCGTGATCGCGACGAGCCCGACCACGGCACCGACGCAGGCGCCGAGCGCGGAGGGCTTCTGACCGCGCATCCGATCGAAGAAAATCCACGCCAGCGCCGCCGACGCCGACGCCGTGTTCGTCGTGGCGAACGCCATGGCCGCCTGCCCCGACGCGGAAAGCGCCGATCCGGCGTTGAACCCGAACCAGCCGAACCACAGCAGCCCCGTGCCCAGAATCACGAAGGGGATGTTGGCCGGCGTGTGCGACTCGCCGGCCTGATGCGTGCCGCGCCGTCCGAGCACGATGGCGCCCGCCAGCGCGGCAAAGCCCGCCGACATGTGCACCACTGTGCCGCCCGCGTAGTCGAGCACGCCCATCTTGTGGAGGAAGCCGTCCGGGTGCCATGTCCAGTGCGCCAGCGGCGAGTAGACGAAGATGCTGAACAGGCACATGAACAGGAGGTAGCTGGAGAAGCGCACGCGCTCGGCAAACGACCCGGTGATCAGCGCAGGCGTGATGATCGCGAACTTCAGCTGGAACAGCGCGAACACGATCAGGGGAATCGTCGGGGCGAGATCCGGATGCGTGAAGGCGCCGACGCGCGTGAACATGAAGAACGTGCGCGGGTCGCCGATCACGCCGTGAATGCTGGTGCCGAACGCCAGGCTGAAGCCGACGACAATCCACAGCATCGAGATGACGCCCATCGCCACGAAGCTCTGCAGCATCGTGGAGACGACGTTTTTCGTGCGGACCATGCCGCCGTAAAAGAACGAGAGCCCCGGGGTCATCAGCAGCACGAGCCCCGTGGCGGTCAGCATCCACGCCGTGTCGCCGGCATTGATCGGACCACCCGTGACCGCCTGGGGCGCCGGCCGGAACACGGCTCCCGCGAGGCTGACCGTGGCGACCAACAGAAAAGGAATCGCTGAAAATTCCCGAATCCTGTCCGTTTTGCTCCTGACGTCCGCCAAGGTCATCGTTCTTCCCCCCGTTTATGGCGAGATGTTAACAGAAAATTGCCAAATCTGTCGGCATTTAGATGCATCCTGACAAATTCGTGTCGTCTGAACCCTTCGCACCGGCTGTTTCGTGTCAAACATGCATGGATTTGAAGTCAGCTTGCGATCGTGCGCGTTTCTCGACCAGGGAGGATCGTCGGGTTCCTACGAAAAAGGCGGCGCTTTGGACTCTTGAATCAAATTCGTCGGTTTCATCACACGCGTCGATGTGACGCTATCCCGAGGTGAGCCAGTGAGTTGAAGAGACGCTGCAGTCGTTTTCAGCTGGACCGCGCGTTGCTCTCTCACGCGGCAGCGTGTTCACGCCACGCCAGCGTGAAAAACTGCGGTCTCATTTCACAGAGGAGCAGAGAGCCATGACGCCAGCGACCCTCCAGCGACGACTGAGGATCTCGTTCAGCGACCCGGACGTGCGCGCGCGAGCGCTCGCCATGATGGGGGGCAAAGCGATTGGCGTCATCCTGCTGGTGGGCGCGATGCGCGCATTCATGGGTCCCGCGCTCTCGGCCGACACCGGTCAGCCAAGTCCGGAAATCAACGCGATCAACACGATGTGGGTGCTCGTCGCGGCGTTCCTCGTGTTCGGCATGCAGGTGGGTTTTGTCATGCTCGAGGCCGGCTTCGCGCGGTCCCGCGAATCGATCAACGTGCTGGTCGAGGGCATCGTCGACACGTGCATCTGCGGCATCACGTTCTGGGCCTGGGGCTTCGCCTTCATGTTCGAACCGGGCAACGCCTTCATCGGCACGACCGGCTTCTTCCTGAACGGCCTGCCCCCGACATATATAGCGACCGGCGTACCGCTGCTCGCGTTCTGGCTGTTCCAGTTCGCGTTCGCCGACACCTGCTCCACGATCACGTCAGGCGCCATGGTCGGCCGTTGCGGGTTCACCGGCGACATTCTCTACAGCGTCGGGGTCACGGGCTTCCTCTACCCGATTCTCGGGCACTGGGCGTGGGGGCCTGACGGCTGGCTGGCGGTGATGACGCCCGTCGCCTTTCACGATTTCGCCGGGTCGACGGTCGTCCATACCGTCGGTGGCGCCATCTCGCTGGCGGGCGCGATCGTCCTCGGGCCGCGGTTGGGCCGCGTCTTCCGCCGTGACGGCGGCGGGCCGATGCTGCCCCACAACATCATTCTCGGGGCGGTAGGCGGGCTGATTCTCTGGTTCGGCTGGTACGGCTTCAATCCCGGCAGCACCCTGTCGGCCCTCGATGTCCAGGGCATCGGGCGCGTGTCGTTCAACACGACGATGGCCGCCTGTTCGGCCGGCCTGGCGGCGCTCTTCGTCGCCTACGCGCGGGTCGGCAAGTGGGATTTGGGTCTTACGGTCAACGGGTTTCTCGCGGGGCTCGTGGCGATCACCTGTCCGTGCTACTGGGTGAGCCCCACCGGTGCATTTTTCATCGGCATCGTCGGCGGCCTGGTCGCGGTCTACGGCACCGACCTGCTCGAGTACCTCCGTATCGACGATCCCATCGGCGCGGTGCCGGTCCACATGCTGGCCGGGATCTGGGGGACGTTGTCGCTCGGCTTGTTCGCCACCGGCGCCTACGGCGCCCCGACGCCCGTGGGCGCCGACACCAGCGCCGGCGCGATCGTGAAAGGCCTGCTTTACGGCGGGGGCATGGGCCAGCTGACCGCGCAGGCGATCGGCAGCGCGGCGATCTCGGGCGCCACGCTGGTCGGCGCCTTCGCCCTGATGTATGCGGTGAAAGCGACCGGGACGCTCCGCGTGTCGCGAGAGGGCGAGTTGGACGGACTCGATCTCCACGAACACGGCATGCCGGCCTATCCCGAGTACGTCATTCACGGATACGAGCCCAGTCCACGGCACGTGCCGCATGCCGTCGAATCGCGCGCGGTATCCCCGGCGCCCTCGTCGGCGCCGGTCCAGTCGATGTAAGCGCGTCGGCGGGCCCGCAATTCCGCGGGCCTGCCCGGTTCCCGCCGCAACGTTTCACCGTTCACGGAGGTCACGACCATGGCCGATATGGCGACGCTCGCGCGCCGGACGCGCGAGCTCGGTACCCCTATGCTCCTCGGGTCGGCGCTCATGGTGTTCACGCCGGCCCGAGCCGCCGCGCAGGCCCCCGCCGCCGATCAGGCGGCCGTCCTCCCGGCCCCGCCGGCCACCAGCTTCATCCGATCGGTCCAGGTCGGCGGGCTCGTCGACGGCTATTACGTCCACGACGCCAACAGACCCTCGGGCGATGCGCCATATCGGAATTTCGACACCAGGCACAATCAAGCCGCGTTCAACATGGCCGAAGTCTGGCTGAACAAGAATGCGACCGCCGACCAGCGCCTCGGCTTCAATGTGAAGCTGACGGTTGGTCCCGCGGCCTCGATCATCCACGCCGGCGAGCCCGGTACGATCGCGGGAATGCAGAACGTCGAGCAGGCGTACGTCAGCTATCTTGTGCCGGCCGGAAAGGGCCTGCAGATCGACGTCGGGAAATTCGTCACGCAGCACGGAGCGGAGGTGATCGAGAGCCGGGACAACTGGAACTATTCGCGGTCGCTGCTCTTTGCGCTGGCGATCCCGTACTACCACCTCGGCGTCCGCGCCACGTACACGGTCAACGACAAGCTCACGCTGCTCGGCACCATCGTCAACGGGTGGAACGCCGTCGTGGATAACAACAGCCGCAAGTCTTATGGCGTTCAGGCCGCGTTGAAACCGCTGCCGGCGCTTTCGATCGTCCAGAACTACATGGGCGGTCCCGAGCAGCCCGACGACGCGGCGGACTGGCGCCACCTCTCCGACACGACCGTCACGTACACGCTGACGCCCGCCGTGAGCCTGATGGCGAACTACGACTACGGGCACGACACCCTGCTCGGCAAAGGCGTCGGCTGGAACGGCATCGCGGGCTACGCCAGGATCCAGGCGAACAAACGAATCGCTGTTTCGCCACGCGTCGAATGGTTCGAGGATTCGGACGGATTCATGACCGGAACCCCCCAGAGGCTGAAAGAAGTGACGCTGACCGGAGAGGTGAAGCTGGCGGACAACCTACTCTGGCGTATGGAGTACCGTCACGATCTTTCTGACGTGGCCTCGTTCCGGGCCGATCGCGGCGCCATGATGAGGACCCAGAATACGATCGGCTTCGGGGTGCTTTACTCATTCAGCACGAAGCCGTAGTGTCTGTGGTGCAGATGGACGCGCCACCCGATCGAGAGCAGACGCCGGCGGCGACACTGCTTGCCACCGCGCGGCGCGAGCTGATCGACCAGTCGACGCACGGCCAGGGCGGCCGGGCGGCGGTGGAGCGCTACGCCGGGCGCATTGACGCCCTTCTGCAGCGCTTGTGCGCGGATGCCCCCCGGCCCGCGCACCCGATCGCCGTGGTGGCGCTCGGGGGGTACGGCCGCCGGCATTTGTGTCTCCACTCGGACGTGGATCTGCTGCTCGTGATCGGCGGGCCGATCCAGCCCGACGACGAGCGGTTCCTGACGGCGGTGCTGCACCCGCTGTGGGATCTCGGTCTCGTGGTTGGTCATCAAGTGCGCGAGATCGACGACTTCGCCGATCTCGACCCCGATAACCCCGAGTTCCTCCTCGCGCTCATCGACGCGCGTCCGGTCGCCGGCGACCGCGGGCTGTTCGAGCGTGTCACCAGCCGCGTCCGCCGCTGGGACACGCACGCGCATCTGCTCGACGCTCTGCAGCGGCTTGCCGAGCAGCGGCACGCGCCCTTCAACGGCACGCTCTACCAGCTGGAGCCCGACGTCAAAGAGGCGCCTGGCGGCCTCCGCGATTTGACCGCGCTACGTACGCTTGCGCGGATCACCGATCCGCGGCTGCTCGGCCTGACTGCCGCCGATCGCGCGCGTCTCGACGAGGCGGAAGAATTTCTGCTCCGCGTGCGTTCGGTCCTGCATCTGGAAGCGAAGCGCAATCACAACGTTCTGAGCCACGAGCTGCAGGAGAAGGCGGCGCAGGCGCTCGGCTATTCGGGTTCCCAGCCCCAACAGCGCGTGGAGCGCTTGATGGGCGACTACTTCCGGCATGCGCGCGCCGTGGCGCGCGCGCTGCAACGCGCCCGCAAAATCGTGCCCACCCCGGTGGGGCCCAACCTGGTGCGATCGCGCGACGGGATCGGTTTTCTCGACGTTCAGGAGGCGGCCACCCGGCCCGACACGTGGCTTGACCTCTTTCAGACCGCGCTCGATCTCGGCGAACCGGCGGCCGACGAGGCGTTGACGTGGATCAGCCAGCATCTCGGCGACCGCGCCGCCCAGGACTTCTTTCCATCGGACGCGCCGCCGACGGCGCTTCTCGCGTTCCTGCGGGCAAAGCCCGGGCTGTACGAGAGGCTGTCGGAGATGCACGATTGCGGCCTGCTCGGCCGCATGTTTCCGGAGTTCCAGGCCATCGCGTCGCGCGTCGTCCGCGACTTCTACCACAAGTACACCGTGGACGAGCACACGCTGCTGACCATCAGGAATCTGGAGCGGCTCGCGTCGCCGCTGACGCGGAGCCATGCCCGGTTCGGCTCGCTCCTGGTCGACCTGCCCTCGCCGGAGCTGCTCGTCCTGGCGCTGCTCTATCACGACGTCGGCAAGTGGCGCGACGACGACCACGCGGTGGAGAGCGTGCGGATGGCGCAGCGCATGCTCGAGCGGCTCGACCTGCCGCGCGAGTCGCGCGACACCATCGAGTTTCTCATCGCGAATCATCTCCGGATGTCGATCGTCGCGTTCCGGCGCGACACGGAGGACCCGGAGGTGGTCAAACAGCTGGCGGCCCTCGTGGGGACGGAAGAGCGGCTGAAGATGCTGTGCCTCCTCACGTTTGTCGACGTGGCCGCCGTCAGCCCCGAAACGATGACGCCCTGGCGCGAAGAACTGCTCTGGCAGCTCTACGTCGACACCTACAACGCCTTGACGCTCGGTTACGGCGACGACCTCATCGAACGGAACGTGCCGGCCCTCGCCGGGCTGTTGGCGAAGCGGCCCGAGGACCTCTCCGACGAGGAAATCAGCCGCTTTCTCGCCGGGCTGCCGACGCGCTATCTCCAGCTGTTCAAGGAAGACGCCATCTACCGCCACGTCCGGCTGTCACGCGACATTCACCCTGAAGAAGTGCACGTGTCGCTCGACCGCACGGGATCGGTCTGGGAGCTGACGGTCGTCACGCTCGACAAAGCGTTTCTCTTCTCGAACCTCTGCGGCCTGCTGTCCTCGTACGGCATGGACATCCTGCGGGGGCACGCGCTGACCAATCCCAACGGTCTGGTCCTCGATGTGTTCCAGTTCACCGACCAGGACCGGTTCTTCGAGCTGAATGCGGATGCGGGCGCGCAGTTTCTCCACGAGCTGGAAGACGTGGTCCGGGGCCGGTCCGACGTATCGGCCCGGCTGCAGGCGCGCGAGCGGGGCGTGCTGGCGCGCCGCGTGCCGAGAAGCACGCCGACGGTGCACGCCGACAACCATTCGTCGGCGCGCTACACGATTGTCGACATCATCGCGAGCAACACCCTGGGCCTGCTGCACCGCGTGAGCCGGCTGATGTCGAGCCACGGCTGCGAAGTGGACCTCGTGCTGATTTCGACCGAGGGGCAGAAGGCGATCGACGTGTTCCATATCACCAAGTGCGGGGCCAAGCTGACTGAGGAGGCGCAGCAGGCGCTCACCGCCGATTTACAACGGCTCCTGGAGGGCAACGATGAAGCTGATTAAGAGCATCATTCGACCGAACAAGGTCGACGAAGTGAAGGACGCGCTGACGAAGATGAGCATTTCGGGCATGACGGTGACGGAAGTGCGCGGACACGGCAGGCAAAAGGGGCACACGGCGATCTATCGCGGCAAGGAGTACAACGTCAGCCTGCTGCCCAAGATGGAGATCGAGGTGGTCGTGGCCGACGACCTGGTGGACGAGGCCATCAAGGCCATCATCCAGGCGGCGCGGACGGGGGAAATCGGGGACGGCCGGGTGTTCGTCATTCCCGTCAGCCACAGCTACAAGATCCGGACCGGGGAGCAGGAGACGCCCTGACGGCCCGCGCCAGGCGTCCGCCCGGCCGCGCAACACATCTGTTACCGTTATGTGACATATGTGATCATTCTATTTTACTTCTAGTTTCGATCGGGCGATAACTGCGGTCACGTGACCGCCATGCCTCCCGATTCCCCGCGCGACATCCCGCGCCACGACCCCGCCGGGCCCGTTCCTGCCGCCGTCGGCCTTTACGACCCGCGCGACGAACACGACGCCTGCGGCGTCGGGTTCGTCGCCAACATCAAAGGCCGGCGCTCCCACGCCATCGTCGAGCGCGGACTGCAGGTGCTGATCAACCTTCAGCACCGCGGCGCCTGCGGCTGCGAGGCCAACACGGGAGACGGGGCGGGCATCCTGATTCAGATGCCCGACCGCTTCCTGCGGACGGTCACGGCGCCGCTCGGCTTCGCGCTGCCGCCGGAGGGGCGTTACGGCGCCGGCCTGGTGTTTCTCCCACGCGCGACCGACGAGCGCGACCGCGTCCGCCGTCTCTTCGAAACGATTGTGCGCGAGGAAGGGCAGGAGCTGCTCGGGTGGCGTGCGGTCCCCACCGACCTCGCCGGCGTCGGGGCGTCCGCGGTCGCCGCGGCGCCCGTCATCGAGCAGATCTTCATCGCCGATGGGGCGGGCGTTGAGGCCTCGACCGATCCGATGCGGCTGGAACGGCGGCTGTATGTCATCCGCAAACGTGTCGAGCACGCGGCCGACCAGCTCGGGCTGAGCGAGCGGCATCTGTTCTACGTGCCCAGCCTGTCGTCCAGGACGCTCATCTACAAGGGGATGCTCACGGCCGATCAGCTCCGGCCGGCGTTTCCGGACCTGGCCGACCCCGCCGTGGAATCGGCGCTCGCGCTGGTCCATCAGCGTTTCAGCACCAACACGTTCCCGTCGTGGCCCCTCGCGCACCCCTACCGCTACGTGGCGCACAACGGCGAGATCAACACGCTGCGCGGCAACATCAACTGGATGCGCGCGCGCGAAGGCCTGCTCCGGTCGGAGATCTTCGGCGACGACCTCCGCCGCGTGCTGCCGATCATCCGGGAAGGCGGAAGCGACACGGCGACCTTCGACAACGTGCTCGAGTTCCTCGTGATGGCCGGCCGGTCGCTGCCGCACGCCCTCCTGATGATGATCCCCGAGCCGTGGTCGGCCAACGAGGACATGGCGCCGGAGCTGAAGGCGTTCTACGAGTACCACGCGTCGCTCATGGAACCGTGGGACGGTCCGGCGTCAATCGCCTTCACGGACGGCACCCTGATTGGCGCCGTCCTCGATCGCAACGGGCTGCGGCCGTCCCGGTATTACGTGACCCGCGACGACATGGTGGTCCTGGCGTCCGAGGTCGGGGTGTTCGACATCCCGATCGAGGACATCGTGCTGAAGGAGCGCCTGCACCCGGGCCGCATCTTCCTGGTCGATACGGCCCGCGGACGCATCGTGTCCGACGAGGAGATCAAGCGCGATCTGGCGCTCGCGCACCCCTACGCCCAATGGCTGGCCGAGCATCTTGTCGAAATCGAGGATCTGCCGCCCGCGCCCTACCTCCCGCGCGTCAGCCACGAAACGGTGCTCCGCCGCCAGCGGATGTTCGGGTACACGCAGGAAGACGTGCGCCTGCTGGTGGCGCCGATGGCGACCACCGGCGAGGAACCGACGGGCTCGATGGGGACCGACACCGCGCTGGCGGTGCTGTCGGACCGGCCGCGTCTGCTCTACGACTATTTCACGCAGCTCTTCGCGCAGGTCACCAATCCGCCGCTCGACGCCATCCGTGAAGAACTGGTGACGACCATGGAGTCCACGGTCGGGCCGGAGGGCAATCTGCTCGATCCGCGACCCGAATCGTGCCGGCAGATCAAGGTCAAGTTCCCGATCGTCGACAACGACCAGATGGCGAAGCTTCGCCACGTCTACGAGCCCGGGTTCCGATCGATGACGCTGCCCACGCTGTTCGACCCGCGGCAGGACGGCCCGGGGCTCGCGCGGGCGCTCGAGGATCTGATTCGCCGCGCGAGCGACGCGGTCGCCGCCGGCTACACCCTGCTCGTGCTGTCGGATCGGGATACCGATCGGGATCGGGCGCCGATCCCGAGTCTGCTGGCGACCGCCGCCGTGCATCACCACCTCGTCCGCGAAGGCCTGCGGACCCGATGCGGGCTGGTCGTGGAGACCGGCGACGCGCGGGAAGTTCATCATTGCGCGCTGCTCCTCGGGTACGGCGCGGGCGTCGTCAACCCGTATCTGGCATTCGAGACGCTCGACGATCTGATTCAGCAGCGGACGATTGTCGGCGTCACACACGACGAGGCGGTGGATCACTACATCCACGCGTTGAACAAGGGCATTCTGAAGGTGATGTCGAAGATGGGCATCTCCACCCTGCAGGGCTACTGCGGCGCGCAGATTTTCGAAGCCGTCGGCCTCGACCACACGTTCATCGACCGCTACTTCACGCGCACGACGTCCCGGATCGGCGGCATCGGCGTGGAAGGCGTCGCCGAGGAAATCGTCCGGCGTCACCGCCAGGCGTATCCGGCGCGCGCCGCGGCGCCGTCCGATCTCGAGCCCGGCGGCGAATATCAATGGCGGCGCGACGGCGAATAC
>JAYVYV010000067.1:0-5143 GCA_043783985.1 Acidobacteriota bacterium
CTGATGTTCTTCCCGAGCACGCCAATCTCGGCGGCCGTGTGGTTGCCACAGCCGGCCGGACAGCCGGACCAGTTCATCGTCAGGACCCGACCACCAGGGGGCATGATCGGCTCCAGGCGGCGCGCCGTCTTGAGGGCCAGCTCCTTTGTTTCGATGAGGGCGAAGTGGCAGTAGTCGATCCCGGTGCAGCTCACGAGCCCGCGCATCGCGCCAGAGGGATCGGGTGAGAGCGCGCGCAACAGAGGCTCGGCGGTCAGCGCGCCGACCCGGTCGTCGGGTAGGTTGGGAATGATGAGATTCTGGCTGGTCGTGACCCGGACGTCTCCGCTGCCGTACGCGTCCGCCAGACGCGCCACCTCGCCGAGCTGATCGGCGGTGATGCGACCCGCCGGAACGACGAGGCCGGCGTAGCTCAAGCCGGGTTGCTTCTGCTTGATGATGCCGATGTGATCGACGGCCTTCGGGGCGCTGACGGCAGTGCCGGCCGTCTCCAGCGATCCGCCGCATCGACGATTCAATTCCGCCCGGAACGTCGCGACACCCCAGTCCTCGATCAGAAACGCCAGACGCGTCTTGTTGCGCGCTCCCCGCGGGCCATGGTCGCGGAAGATCAGCGCGATATGGCTGCACAGCGTGGCGGCGGTGTTCGGCGGCACGAACACGTCCAGGCTCGATGCCTGGCGGAAGCCGCCCGATCCCATCTTGCCGCCGGCGGCGACGTTGAATCCCTTGACCTCGATGCCGCCGATCGTCTTCACGGCCGGCGTGAGCGCGAGATCCTGTGTGTCCGTGTGCACGCAGTGCTGCGTGCATCCCGTGATCGTCACGTTGAACTTGCGCGGCAGATTCGTGTAGGCCTTGTCACCGAGAAACATCGCTGTGAACTCGCGGGCGATGGGCGAGGCGTCGACCAGTTCGTGGGCCGTCAGTCCCGCCACGGGACATCCGACGACGTTGCGAATGTTGTCCTGTCCGGTCTGGAGCGACACCAGCCCGACGGCTGCCAGTCGATCCCAGATGCCCGGCACGTGTTCGATGCCGAATCCCCGGAGCTGAATCTGCTGGCGCGTCGTGATGTCGGCATAGCCGACACCAAACTCGCGGGTAATCTCCGCCAAGACGCGAATCTGCGAGGATGACGTGATCCCGTTCGACATGCGGACGCGCATCATGAAGTGCCCGGGCGTCTGCCGGCGGAAAAATACGCCGGCCCATTTGAGGCGCTCGCGATTGCCTTCGTCGATCGACTCCCACCCTTCCTGCGCCAGACGGGGGACATCAGCCACGATGTCGAGGCCGTCCTTCTCACGCTTGAACCGTTCGACCTTGTTCAGCGTGACGGTGATTGTGCCCGCGTCCGGAACGCGCGGCGCCGGCTCCTCGGTTCGCGCCGGCGCGACCAGCACCTCTGGCGTGGTCAGCCCTTCGCAGGCAAGCGCGATCACGCGTTCCACCTCCGGCCTGCACGAACCGCAGCCGGTGCACGCCCGGGTGGCATCCGACACTGCCTGCAGGCTGCGCGCGCCCTCGAGCACGGCCTGGATGATCCGGGCTTTCGACACGGCGTTGCAGTCGCAGATCCGTGCCGTGTCCGGCGTCTCTTCCGGCGCAATCGACCGGCGCTCGGCCGGAGCGGCAAACAGCAGTTCGGTGCGGTCCTCGGCCAGCACGTTCGCGTCGGCGAACGCGCGCACCAGCGACGGCACCACGGCGGCGTCGCCGATCAGGATCGCGCCAACCAGACGGTCCTTGCGGAGGATGAGTTTCTTGTAGACGCCTCGCGACGGCTCGGCGTAACTCACGACCTCGTCCTGCTCGTCCACGGGATCCCGGTCGCCCATCACCGCCACGTCGACGCCCGCCACCTTGAGCTTCGTGGCGGTCCTCGATCCCTGATACAACGCGCGCGGGTTGCGTCCAGACAGACGGTCGGCGAGGACCTGAGCCTGCTCCCAGACCGGCGCCACCAGGCCGTACACCCGATCGCGGTGCTGCGCGCACTCGCCGATCGCGAACACGCCAGCCGCCGGCCGGCACGCCAGCTCGTCGTCGACGACGATGCCGCGATCGACCTCGAGGCCCGCGCGGCGCGCGAGGTCCGCGTTCGGACGGATGCCGGCCGAGATGATCACCATGTCGCATGGGAGGGTCGATCCGTCCTTGAACTCCAGTCCGGTGACGCCGTCAGCGCCCGTCACCGCGGTGGTCATCGCGCCCAGGTGGAAGTGCAGTCCCGCCTGCTCGAGCTGTCGCTGGAGGACGCGGCCGGCCGGCGCGTCGAGTTGCGTCTCCATGATGTGCGGCATGAGATGGACGACATGCACCTCGAGGCCGCGGTTGAGGAGGCCGCGCGCGGCTTCCAGCCCGAGCAGACCGCCACCGACGACGGCCGCTCGCCGCGCCGAGGCCGCGTAGGCCGAAATGCGATCGCAGTCCTCGAGCGTCCGGAACGCGAACACACCCGGTTTGAAGCCGCCGCCGTCGGCGACAGCGCCCGCGATCCGCGGCACCACCGGCGAGCTCCCGGTCGCGATCACCAACGTGTCGTACGGCTCGACGATGCCCTGCGCGCCAATCACCTGCTTCGCCGAGACCTCGATCGCTTCGACACGCACGCCGGCATGCAGCGCGATGCCGTTGGCCGCGTACCACGAGAGCGGGTTGATGAAGATGTTGGCGGGGCTGTGACTGCCCGCGAGCACGCTCGACAGCAGAATCCGGTTGTAGTTGCCGCAGGGCTCGTCGCCGAAGATCGTCACCGTGTAGCGATCGCGGCCACCACGGGCGAGCGTCTCTTCCACCAACCGGGCGCCGGCCATGCCGTTGCCGATGACGACCAGCCGCTGGCGCGCGATCACGCTGGTGTCTCCGCGTCGCAGGCGGCGACGCGCACGGCGCACACCTTGAACTCCGGCATCCTGCTGACGGGATCGAGCGCCGCGTGCGTGAGACGGTTGGCGGACTGGTCGCCGCCCCAGTGAAACGGCACGAACACCGTGTCGGCGCGAATGGACCGTGTCACTTTCACCGTGAACGTCGCCGCGCCGCGCCGCGTGGTCAGCGTGACGCGATCGCCGTCCGACACGTGAGCGAGGCGCGCGGCTGTCGGGTGCATTTCGGCGATCGCTTCAGGAGCCAGCTCCTGGAGGGCCGCGACGCGCCGTGTCTGCGTGCCCGACTGGTATTGCGCCATGACCCGGCCGGTCGTCAGGAAGAGCGGGTAGTCATCGTCGCGGTCTTCGGCGGGTGAACCGTGAGCCACTGCGTGAAACCGCGCGCGGCCGTCCGCCGTCGGAAAGCTGGTCGTGAAGAGCCGCGGCGTTCCAGGATGATCCGCGGAAGGGCAGGGCCAGTAGACGCCGTCCTCGGCGTCGATCCGTTCGTAGGAGATGCCGGAATAGTCTGCGGGTCCGCCCTGGCTCGCGCGACCGAGCTCGGCGAACACTTCACGGCTGGTGCGGTGAGCAAAGCTGGGCCCGGCACCGATCCGCGCCGCCAGGTCCGCCAGGATGTCGAGGTCGGTGCGGACGCCGGTCGGCGGATCGAACGCGCGGCGCCGCAGGATGACCCGCCCCTCGAGGTTGGTCATCGTGCCGTCCTCTTCGGCCCATTGGGCCGCCGGGAGCACGACGTCGGCGAGCTGCGCCGTCTCCGACAGAAAGAAGTCGGTGACGACGAGGAAGTCGAGCGCGCCGAGCCGTCGTGCCACCGCGCGTGCGTCCGGCGCGGACACGACGAGGTTGGAACCCATGACGAACAGCGCGCGCACGCCGTCGGGGTCACCGATCGAGTTGAGGAGTTCCATCGCCGATTTGCCAGGGCCGGGGAGCGTGTCTTCGTCAACGCCCCAGACGCCGGCGACGTGCCGGCGGGCCGCGGGATCGTCAATCCGCCGGTAGCCGGGCAGCTGATCGGCTTTCTGGCCGTGCTCGCGTCCTCCCTGGCCGTTCCCCTGGCCCGTCAGCGATCCGTAGCCGCTGGATGGCTTGCCGACTGCGCCGAGCGCCAACGCCAGATTGATGTACCCCAGGACGTTGTTGACGCCGTGACTCTGCTGCTCGGGGCCGCGCGCCGTGAGCACCATCACGTTCGATCCGCTGCCGAGCAGGCGTGCGGTTTCGACGAGCGATCGCTCCGTGACGCCGGTGAGCGCTTCGACGCGCTCGGGCCAGTACCTCGCGGCCATTCGCGCGGCATCGTCGAACCCGTGCGTGCGCGAGCTGATGTACTGCTCGTCCACGAGCTTGTCGCGAATCAGCAGGTGCAGAAGGCCGTTGGTCAGCGTCGCATCGCTGCCGGGGCGAAGCGGCAGATGCAGCGACGCCCACTGCGCGGTCGCGGATGTTCGCGGGTCGGCCACGATCAGTGTGCCGCCATTTCGCTGCTGGGCTTCGAAGTACCGCATGATCGGCGGCATCGTCTCCGCGACGTTCGCGCCGGCGAGGAGGATGGTGTGCGCGCGGGGAATGTCCTCGAGCGGAAAGGGCAGGCCGCGATCGAGGCCAAACGCCTTCGTAGCGGCGGCGGCCGCCGACGACATGCAGAAGCGTCCGTTGTAGTCGATGTTGGCGGTCCGCAACGCGACTCGGGCGAACTTGCCCAGGAGATACGCCTTCTCGTTGGTGAGCGAGCCGCCGCCGAAGACGCCGACGGCATCCCGTCCGTAGCGCTGCTGCACGTCCTGAACACGCCGGGCGATGGTGGTGAGCGCCGCGTCCCAACTGGCGGGCGCGAGCGTGCCGCTCGCGTCGCGCACGAGCGGCGTCAACAGCCGTTCAGGATGCGCGAGCGTTTCTGCAGCCGACCAGCCCTTCACGCACAACCCGCCGGCGTTGACCGGAAAATCGGTGTTTCCGGCGATGGTGACGACGTTGCCGCCGATCAGGCGCATACCGCACTGCATGGCGCAGTAGGGACAGTGAGTGGCGACGCTGTCGATCACGGCGCGGTCGCTCGCAAGGCCATCGAGGCGTGGAGAGCAAGATGCGCACCGTGCACGTCATGCGGCATCAGTGTTTTCGTGGGCGATACGTCAAGACACGCGGACAATCGCCGACGACCAGACGACATGTTTGTAGGATGAGAATCCGAAGGCGACGTTTATGTCTGTCGCGTGCGTGTCGATGACCGGACCACCGGCTGA
>JAYVYV010000068.1:0-5140 GCA_043783985.1 Acidobacteriota bacterium
CTGCGCCAGCGCCATGCCGAGCGCGGCGCGCGCCCTCGAACGACGCGGGTCGAGCGTCAGGGTCTCGCGGTAGAGCGGGATCGCGGCGGCGATATTTCCGGCCTGGGCTAGCGCATCGGCCTCGCGCTGACGCGCGATCGCCTGAAGTCCATTCAGATTCTGACGCGCGGGGGCGTGGTCCGGCACCAGACGCAGCGTCGCTTCGTATGCCGCCCTCGCCTCGTCGACGCGTCCGGAGGTCTGGAGCGCAGTCCCCAGATTGTAGTAGGCGACGTCGTTGCGCGCGTCGACGGCTGCCGCGCGCGTCCACAACGCAATCGAGTCCTGCCAGAAAACGGTCTGCGCCCGGCTCAGAACCGACAGCCCCACACACACGACGAGGCCCGCGGCGGTCGCGGCGCGATGAACCGCGACGGGGTAGCCGGACGCTGCAACTCCGACGGCGAGGGCGATCGCGACGGCGACGCCCGGAAGGTACGCGTATCGATCGGCGGTCGCCTGCAATCCGGTCGGCGCCAGCCCAATGGTCGGCGCGACCAGCAAGAGATACGCGAACCACACGACGATCAGCATCGGGCGAGTGCCGCGCACCCGCCACACCGCCCAGCTGATCGCGACGAGCCCGGCGGCCGCCGCGACCGCCACCACCGAGCCTTGCGTGTCCAGCGCCAGCACACCCGCCGGCGACAGTCCGACTGGCGCAACGGTCCGCCACAGGTAGACGAACGGCCCGGTCGCCACGAGCGTGGCCCGAGCCGCCGCGGTGAGCTCGTTGAAGCCCAGCTGACGCCGCGCCAGCCATTCCGCCGCAACGGCGCACACCGCCAGCAAGACGTACGGCATCTTGTCCGCGATCAGCGGCGCGAACCGATCGCGACCCGCCCGGCGATGAGCGCCGTCGAGCGGGTACCAGTCGAGGAGCAACAGCACGAGCGGCACGCCCACAGCGATGGGCCTGAAGAGCAGGGACACGGCGTACGCGGCGATCGCCGCCACCGACAGGACCACCGCGCCGGCTGTCGGCCGACGATGGGCGTGGGGCCATGGTCCGCCTCTGGATGCGACGTAGCACAGCACGCTCAGCAGCGCGAAGACCAGCGCCGACAGATAGGGAAATGCGCTCGCCCACGCGACCGGCTCGACCCGCAGCGGGTGGACACCGAAGAACACGGCGCCGATCAGACCGCCGGTTCGCACGCGTCGCGACGGCGCGCCCGCCCGGCCGAGGAGATCGACGGCAAGCATGAAGACGAGCGCCGTCGCCAGCGCGTGCGTCGCCAGATTCAGGACGTGGAACGGTTCAGGCGTGAGGCCGAACAGTCGAGCGACCGCCGACCATGTGAGCCAGGACAAAGGCTGATAGTGGCCCATGTGGGTCGTCGTGAACGCCCATGACCACGTCGATGCGCCGGTGAGCGGCGGGTTGAGCAGGAAGACCGCATCATCGTCCCAGTTGAGAAACGCGGCCTGGGTAAGCGGCCACAGTGGAATCACGACGACCAGCGCGACCGCGCACGCGAGGATCGCGTTGGCGCGTCGATTCATCGCGACCGCCGGCCGGCATCCAGCCGCTCGCGTGCGGCGGAGAAGGCCGGGTTACGCTCGAGGGCTTTCTGATACCAGCTCGACGCGTCGCGGACGTTGCCCTGGCGCTCGAGCGCGAGCCCGAGGTTGTACGCGTACTGCGCGTCGCGCGCGTCGCGACCCGTCGCTTCGCGGAACGCCCGTTCGGCGCCTGTGAGGTCGCCCGTCCCGCCAAGCACCATCCCGAGCGCGTTCCAGGAGGACGCGTCCGTCGGGTCGAGCGTGACGGCTTCCTGCAGCAGCGCAATCGCCCGCGTGGGGTTGCCGGCATCACGGTATAACTCGCCGAGCCGCACACGGACGAGCGGGTCAGACGGGGCGAGAGGCAGTTCGCGTTCGTACAGCGCGATTGCTTTGTCGCTCCGTTCGAGCCGCCGCCAGAGCTCGGCGGTCCGCTCCAGCAGTTGCGGGTCGCGGGGATTCGCCGCCACGCCGCGCTCGAGCGTAGCGGCCGCAGCCGTCGCGTCGCCGGCGGCCGCCTGACAATCGGCGAGCCCGATGTAGGCCTGTCCGAACGCCGGAAGCAGCTCGAGCGCACGGCTGAAATGCCCCGCCGCCTCGGGGCATTTGCGCTGGCCGGCGAGCGCCCTCGCGAAGTAATAGTGCACTTCGAAGCTGTCCACGCCTTTGCCGGCGAGCGTCCGCATGCGATCGGCGGTCGCGGCGTAGTTCTTCGTACGGAGCGCGACCAGTCCTTCGCGCATCAGGCGATTGAGCGTTTTGTATTCGTCGATCTTGTCCTTGGGATCGGCGCCGGTCGCGGCGCGGGGTGACGGGGCGCCCGGGCTCACGTAGCCGAGCGCTCCCAGTTTCTCGAGGAGATCGGGCGACACCGCCGGCGGTTCACCCGTCGCGCGCGATTGCGCGGCCTCGCTCCGCAACTGGCGTTCGAGCCCCGTCCGCATCGCCCGCGCGCGGGCGGGCTCGGATGGCTCGAGGTTGTTCAATTCTCCGGCGTCACGCGACAGATCGTACAGTTCGGACCGCGGCGCCAGAATGTATTTCCACCGGCCGTCGCGGACGCTGCGCAGATCGCTCCACCCGTAGTGCACGAGGGGCGTCAACGATTCCGCGAACGACGGCTCGTCGCCGAGCGTCTCCTCGCCTTTCCAGGCGCGCGACAGGCTGCGTCCCTGCCGCTTCGGCTCGCCAGGAATCGGCAGGCCGGCCGCCGTCAGCAACGTCGGAAACAGGTCGATCAGGCCCGTCGTGGCATCGATACGCGTGCCCGGGCGAACGCCCGGCCCCCTCGCAATCATCGGCACGTGCAGCGTCGCCTCGTATACGAAGAACCCGTGGACCGACTCGCGATGCTCGCCAAGCCCTTCGCCGTGATCGGACGTGACGACGACCAGCGTGTCGTCGCGAATGCCCGCCTCGGCGAGCGCGCGATCGAGGCGGCCGACCAACTCGTCCGACCAGGCGACCTCGCCGTCGTACGGGCGATCCGCGTAGCGGCTCGCGTACGGTTCGGGCGGCTCGTAGGGATCGTGCGGATCGTACAAATGCAGCCAGACGAAGGTTCGATCCGCACCGTGCCCTTTGATCCAGTCGATCGCTTCGCCCGTCGCCACGTCGCCGCGGCGCTGGATCGTGTTGAGGAAGCGCGCGTCGTTCTCCTCCTGGTCCGCGAACTTCTGGGAATACGTCCGAAACCCGCGCGCGAGGCCCGATTGCGAGGACAGGACCACCGACGAGACGAACCCGGCGGTCTCGAAGCCGGCGCGCTCGAACTGCTCGGCGAGCGTCGGCACATCGGCACCGAGCGACGGCGACACGTTGTCCCGGATGTTGTGCTGCGCTGGATAGAGCCCGGTGAAGATGGTCGTGTGCGATGGCCGCGTCATCGGCACGTGCGACGTCGCCTGGGACATGAGTGCGCCGTCGCGGGCGAGGCGATCGATGTTGGGCGTCGCGACGTCCCGGTTTCCGTAGCAGCCGAGACGATCCGCCCGTAGTGTGTCGATCGTGACCAGCACGATGTGGCGCGGCACCGGCTGAACATTCGAGGTGACGCGGTGCGGGCTACCGCATCCCGCGGCGCACGTGGCCAGGAGCACCACGCCGCACCCGACCGTCCGTCGACCGCGCGACGGCGGCCGCGGCCTACCCTCCACGCTCGAGCCTCTTGCCGAGCTCGACTTCCTGCATGGCTTCCTTCTGGCGTCCCCGTCTCATGTACAGGTCGGCGAGGACGTAGTGGCCGAGCGGCGCGGCTTCCGGATCAGGCTTCGATGCCAGCCCCTTGCGCGCCGCGATCTCGGACGCAGCCAGATCTCCGGAGTCGAGCAGCGCCTTGGCCAGGTACAGATAGCCCGACCCGAATTCCGGGTTGGCGGTGACCGCGTTGCGGAAGTGCGTGACCGACTCGGCCGGCCGTCGGGCGGCGGCGAGCAGCTTCGCCAGGTTGAAGCTGGCGCGGTACGATGGGTTCTTTCGCCGCAGCTCGATCTGATATTCGGCCATCGCCAGATTCCGCTCGCCGCGCGCTTCGGCGATCAACGCGAGATCGTAGTGCGCCATGGCCGCATCGGGCCGCGCCGCGATGGCCTGTTGCAGGTTGCGATCGGCCTCGTCGTACTTTTTCTGCTCGATCTGTGCCTCGGCCAGCTTCACCAGAAAGGCCGGCCGGTCGACCTTCTTGTCGCGGAGCGTCGCTTCGAGCACGGCGCTGGCCCTGGCGTGATCGCCGCGCTGCATGGCCAGGTCGGCGAGCTGCCAGTCGTTCTTGCCGCTGCGTGGATCGAGTTCTTGCGCCCGCGCGAACCCCGTCTCCGCGTCGGCCAGACGCCCCATCTGCTTGTACGCCAGCGCGAGACTGAACGCGGCCCCCTGATGCTCGGGATCGAGGTGGAGCGCGGCCTGATACGCCCGCACGGCGTCGTCGTACCGCTTGGCCTTCGCATACAGGTTGCCGAGCATCGTGTGGCCCTCGACGATGTTCGGATCCTCGGTCAACGCCTCGGTGACCTTGGCGATCGCCTCGTCCACACGGCCTTCCACCGACTCCTGCGCCGCGCGATGCAGGATGTTGTAGAGACGAATCGTGTCCTTGGGATCGCCGCGCGGTTTGTCCTCGAGGTTCCGCGGACTGACCGACCCGCCGACGTAACCGAGCGCGCGGAGACGTTCTTCGGCGTCGGGGTCCATCGGCTGCGGCGCCTTCGCCGGTTCCCGGCTGGCGAGCCGTCCCAGCATGTCGCGCAAGCCACGCTGGAGCGCATCCGCGCGGGCCGTGTTGGACGCCGCCACATCGTGTGTCTCGCCTGGATCGTCACGCAGGTCGTACAACTCGCGGCGCGGAGCCGCGACGAGCTTGTAGCGCCCGTCGGCGACGGCCTGCAGGTCGCTCCACCCGTAGTGGTACCGCGGATAGTACGATTCCGAGACCGCGAGCAGATCGAGACGACGACCGTCTCCGAGCGGACGGAGGCTGGTGCCCTGCACCGCTCGCGGCGCCGTCACCCCGAGGGCATCAAGGATGGTGGGCATCACGTCCACGATCCGCACCACGTCGTCGATCTGCCGGGCCGGCACGCCGGGGCCCGCGATCACG